>DATIOP010000024.1:0-5206 GCA_035472975.1 Gemmatimonadales bacterium | reverse complement strand
CCTCGCGCTGTGAGCCGCCGATGATCTCGCCGTAGCCTTCCGGCGCCAGACAGTCATTGTTGAGCACGGTCCGGGGATCGTCGGGATTTTCCTTCATGTAGAAGGCTTTGACCTGCTTCGGGTAGTTGAATACCAGCAGGGGCTTGTCGTGTTCCTTCGCGAGGGTGGTCTCGTCGTCGCCGCCCAGGTCTGCGCCCCATTGCATCTCCGAACCCAGCGTGTTGAGCCGGGTAACCGCATCGGTGTACGAAATCCTGGGGAATGGCGGACTGATCTTTTCCAGAGGCGCCGTGTCGCGCTCCAGCAGCTTCAGCTCCTCCTGGCGCCGTTCCAGGGCCCGTTCGACGATGTAGCTGATGAACTGCTCCTGCAGCCTCATGTTGGCATCTGAATCGTTGAACGCGACTTCGGGCTCGACCATCCAGAACTCGGTGAGGTGCCGGCGAGTCTTCGACTTTTCCGCGCGGAAGGTGGGGCCGAAGCAGTAGACCTTGCCGAGCGCCGCGGCGGCGGCTTCTACATAGAGCTGGCCGGTCTGTGCGAGATAGGCCTTGCCCAAATCGAAGTAATCGGTGCTGAACAGTTCACCGGCCTGCTCCCCGATTGACCCCGTCAGGATCGGGGTATCGACCAGCGTAAAGCCGTTATTGTAGAAGAAGTCCCGGATGGCCTGGATGACTTCGTGCCGCACCCGCGCGATGGCGGTCTGGCGGGAGCTCCGGAGCCAGAGGTGTCTATGCTCGAAGAGGTAACTCGTCCCATGCTCTTTAGGAGTGATGGGATAATCCAGGCTCGTTCCCAGGATCTCAATCTGCGACAGCTGCAACTCGAACCCGCCGGGACTGCGCGCGTCTTCCCGCACGATGCCGGTCGCGGCAACACTGGTCTCCTGAGTCAGGACCTGGAAGCGATTCCAGGTCTCTTCCGGCACTTCTTTCTTGACCAGAACGCATTGAACCAACCCGCTCCCGTCGCGCAGCACGACGAAGGCGATTTTGCCGCTGGAACGGGTCGTGGTCACCCAGCCATTTACCGTCACCGGCTGGCCCACGTGCAGTTTCAGTTCCTCGATCCGGGCAATCGTCATGAGCGTTCGGCTGAAGGATGGAAACGCGTTCGGTTGGGGGCGTGGAGTCTAGCGCTGCTCGTGGGGAGCGTCAACGCGGGCTGCTCTGGATATCGCCCCGAACCGGATTTTACGCCTCCTACACTCTCGATGCCGGTTCCCGTGGCGAACACACCGCTCACCCAGGTCTGGAGCCGCCATTCGGTGCGGGGTCCCAGCGGACCGCTGGCGGTGGACAGTCTCTGCATCTACGTCACCGGCACGGACCGGCGCCTCACCGCGGTGGACCTCGCGTCGGGCAAGAATCGCTGGGTGGTTCGGCTTTCCGGGCCCGGGAATGCCGGGGTTCTCCGCTCTCCGACCCTGGTCTATGCCGCGACCGATCAGCCGGGAGGCCAGGTCCACGCAATTCATCCGACCAGCGGAGGGAAAGAGTGGACCACGGGGACGGGATACGTCGATGTCCCCCTGCGCCTGATCGATGGTCAGTTGTTCGTGATGAATCGTGAAGGCACGTTGCTGGCGCTCGACCCGGACAAGGGCAAGATCCAGTGGCGCACCCACCTCGGCAGAACTCGGGTGCCGCCGGTGGCGGCGGACCAGCAAAACCTCCTCGTGGCGTCGTTGGATTCGCTCTTCCTGGTCGAGCGGCGAAACGGGCACGTGACCGCCCGGGTCCGCGCTCCGGGGATTCTGGTCACCGAATGGGTCGAACGGGACAGCGAGGTAATCGGCGTCACCGCCGACTCGGCTATCCTCGCGGTAGACCGTGCCACGCTCCGCACCGAATGGCGGCTCCGGGTGGACGCCCCGGTGCTGCAGTCTCCGGCTTTGCGCGGGGATACGTTGATCGTCGTGACCCGGATCGGCACGATCTATCGCGTCCTGCTCAACGGCGAGCCGACCCTGGCCCGCATCGGGGCGCTCGACCTCCCGGTCACGACCGACCCGGTCTTCCTGAAGAACTGGATTCTTGTGGGAGCGGCGGATGGTGATATCCACGCGATCGATTCCACCGGCGCCGAGGCATGGAAAGTTCGGGTCGGGCGCCCGGTCGAGGTGGCGCCCTTTCTGATGAATGACTCGACTCTTTTCGGTGTCGGCGCCGAAGGGCAACTCTCCCGATTCAGCATATGAGACGCCCGGGGAGTCGCTGTCTGCTTGCCGCTTTCTTTGCCCCGGTGATGCTCGGCGTTGCTACTCCACTGGCGGCGCAGGCGCCGCAGGACACCCTGTACCAGCACCACTCGTCCCCGTTCTACGTGAAGTACGGCAAGTTTCTTTTGCTGGGACTTGCGGCCGGGATGAGCATCAAGGCGGCGACAACCCACGACAAGGCGGACGAGAGCTACGACGATCTCCAGACGCTTTGTTTCAGCGACCCACCTCGCTGCACCCGCGGCTCCGATGGCGCCTATGAGGATCCGGTGGCGGAGGATCTCTACCAGACCACACTCCACTACGACGACCAGGCCCGCGCCTGGCTCTACGGCGGCGAAGTGACGCTACTCGGTTCCGCGGCGCTGTTTGTCTGGGAGCTGACCCGACCCAAGAATCCTCCGAAGAACATTCCGTTTGCGCCGGAGGTGAGTGTGGTGGGGAGTCAGACGAGGTTGGGGTTTAGGGTCGAGTTTTAGAATCGGGAAGAGGGGTCAGGGATCAGGTATCAGGTGTCAGGGGGTGAACGGGTGAGCAGGAGGAAGAGGTAACACCTCATCCCGAGCGCAGCGAGGAATCTACTCTCCTATCCTTGGTGGCCCGGGTAAGGCTGGCTAGATCCCTCGTCGCCGCGCTCCTCGGGATGAGGTGTGACCTAGGCTCTGTCCGAGGCCGTTCGCCCCTGACCCCTGACCCCCTGATCCCTGACACCTCTCTCCGGTCCCTCAAATCACCCCGTCCGAAACAACTCAACCGCACGCGGATACCTGCCCAAAGCGCGGGCCTTCAACCCGGCGTGACGTTTCTGGACCAGCAACGGGTCCGCTTCGAGAATCGCCCTCGCGCTTTCCATCGTCTGTTCCAGCAAATCCCCGTCGTCCGGTAATCGCGCAACCTTCAGGTCGAAGCTCCCCGCCTGACGAGCGCCGATCAGGTCCCCCATCTTCCGCTCCTGGAGGTCCAGCTCCGCGATCTTGAACCCATCTTCGGTCGCGGCGAAGGCCTTGAGCCGAGGTGCTGGCGAGCCGTCGGTCAGGAGGATGCAGAAGCTCTCGGAAGATCCGCGACCAACCCTCCCTCTCAGCTGGTGAAGTTGGGCGAGGCCGAACCGCTCCGGGTGCTCGATGAGCATCACCGTGGCGTTCGGCACGTCGATACCGACCTCGATGACCGTCGTTGCGACCAGCGCCTGGATCTCGCCGGCGCGGAAGCGCCGCATCTCGACGTCCCGCTCTTCCGGCTTGAGCCGGCCGTGTACCAGTCCCACTGTCACGTCAGACCACTTCTCCTTCAACAGCTCGGCCATGGTGGTCGCGGCCCTCAAGTCGGCCCGCTCCGTTTCCTCGATGACTGGCAACACGATGTAGGCCTGGCGTCCCGCGAGGCATTGCTCCCGCACAAAGGCGAACGCCTGATCCCGCTGTTTCGCGGTGCGTACTCCTGTCTTGACCTTGCCACGGCCTGGCGGACGGGTCTTGATGGCGGAGAGATCGAGATCTCCGAACCGGGTGAGGGCGAGCGAACGAGGGATCGGGGTCGCGGTGAGCAGCAGCACATCGGGTGCTGCGCCCTTCGCGACCAGCGCCGCCCGCTGCTCGACGCCGAAACGGTGCTGCTCATCGATAACCACCAGACCCAGTCGCTGAAAGGACACGCTCTCCTGCACCAGTGCATGGGTGCCCACCACCAGCCGGAGACTGCCATTGGACAGCCGGCTCCGCCGATCGGCCTTCTCGGCGTTGGTAAGACGACCCAGAAGCAGCTCGGGTCGAATCCGCAAAGGCGCGAGCAGGTCGGTGAGCGTCACGGCATGCTGTTCGGCCAGCAACTCGGTCGGCGCCATGAGAGCCGCCTGGTAGCCGTTCTCCAGAGCGAGCAGCATGGCAAACAAGGCCACGACCGTCTTCCCGGTCCCCACGTCACCCATGAGGATCCGGTGCATTCGTTCCGGCGAGGTCATGTCGGCGGTGATCTCACGGATGGCGCGCTTCTGATCGGCCGTGAGCTTCCAGGGAAGAGACTGCGCCAGACCACGGGTGAGGTCGTGCCGGATCTGAAAGGCGACGCCGCTCCGTCCCCGCTTTGCGATGAGCCGAGCCCGGGCGAGCATCAGTTGCAGATCCAGCAGTTCATCGAAGGCGAGACGGCGCCGGCCGAGTTCGGCGTGTTCGAGAGAGTCGGGGCGGTGAACCGCCTCGAGCGCCTCGGGAAGCGACGGAAGCCCGTCGCCTCGCTGGGCCTCTGGAAGAACGTCCGGTGCGAGGCTGACCAACTCATCGAGATGCCGGTTGACCAACCCTCGGATCGTCTTGTGGCTCAGTCCTTCGGTGGCGGGATAGACCGGAAGCACCTTGCCGCCCAGCGGTTCATCTCCATCCGAGTCCTGGTCGGCCAGGATGACGAACTCTCGTGGGGCGAGCTGGCGTCCGTGATAGAAGCGGACCGTACCGGAGACCAGAAGAGTCTGTCCGACTTCGATGGTGCGATCGAGAAACGCCTGACCGGGCCAGGCACACTCGAGCAGGCCGCTCTCGTCTTTCAGGACCGCGTGGAAGATCCGGAGCCCGCGCCGGGTCGGCAGCAACCGTTTGGCCACGACCCGCCCGATGCAGGCGACCTCGTCTCCGACCCGGGCCTTGGCCAGCGGTGTGATGGTGGATGCATCGAGATAGCGGAAGGGGATGTGCCACAGCAGGTCTCCCGCCGTGTGCACCCCGAGCCTCGCGAACGCCTCGGCCCGATGTTCTCCGATGCCTTTCAGGAATTTGACGGGAGTGTCGAGGCGAAGGGGCATAGTTCAGTACCAAAGTTCCGAGTTCCGAGTTCCGAGTACTGATGGTTCGGCTGGGCGTCCTGAAGGAGGCGGCCCGATGCAGCGAGGCCCGCTACTCTGCACGCAGAACTCGGAACTCGGAACTGGGAGCTCGGAACTCCCTACACATCCGCCAACAACCTTTCCGCATACGCAACGGGATCGAAAGG
>DATIOP010000023.1:0-8584 GCA_035472975.1 Gemmatimonadales bacterium | reverse complement strand
GCAATCGGCGATGGAACCCTCTGACCATCGACTATCGACTATCGACCGCTACCCGGCCTAAAATCCGTAATTCACCCCGGCCGCCATTTGGGTCCCCGCCTTCAATTTCTCTTTGAGCTCGGGCTGGCGTGCCATGTATTCAGCGCGGTCCCGAACTCCGTGCACGAACTCGTCGAGATACGCCTGCAGCTTTTCGGGATCGCGGGAGATCGGCTCCCAGTTCACATAGAAGTCGTTGTCCCGGTCGTAATAACCCTGGGCGTAAGAAGGGTGCGCGCCCCACGGTTCCACCACGACGGCGTCAACGATCATTCCCGGTATCAGCGTCCGGTTCGGGTCTGCGCGGATGACTGATTCATCCACCAGCTCTTCGACCACTACGATGACGCGCTGCGAGGCAAAGGCCGCCTCTTTCTGGACGCCGAGCAGGCCCCAGACCTGGGTGTTCCCCTGCTCATCTGCCCGCTGCGCGTGGATTACGGTGACATCGGGGCGGAGGGCCGGCACCGTCGCAAGTTCGACCCCGGTGTAGGGGCAGGTCACCGTCCTGATCAGCGGGTTCGCGACCGGAAGATCGGTGCCCATGTAGTTCTTCATGGGCCAGAAGGGCAGACCCGCGGCACCGGCGCTCATTCGCGCCACCATCCCGAAGTGGCTGTACTCCTCGATCTCGAGTGGCGGTGTTCCCTGCTCCACCGCACGCCGGAAGGCATGCAGCGAACCGGCACCCGGATTGCCGGCCCAGGAGAAAACCAGCTTCCTGGCACAGCCCGCCCCGATCATCTGATCATAGATCAGATCGGGCGTGAGCCGGCAGATCGTGAGATCCTTGCGGCCCTGGCGAATGATCTCGTGACCCGCGGCAAAGCAGATGAGGTGGGTGAACCCTTCGATTACCACGGTATCGCCGTCGTGCACATGGGCGGCGATCGCGTCTTTCATCGAGACCAGCTTGCTCTTCATGCCTGGGGGCCCTGGTTAGATCGGCAATGGACCGATCGCGTCCATCACCGTGATCTCGGTGAGGAGCGGAATCGGTGGCTGGAGACGGGGAGCTATCCTATCGAGCGCGAGGCCTCGGTGCCAGAGGCGATCGCCTCGATGCTTTTCATCTCGTGAATCAGATGTCCGGCAGCACCGATGAGGTGCCGTTCCAGCAGTGCCGCAGCCGCGTCTCCATCCCGCCGCTCCAGCGCCTCAAGCAGGCCACGATGCTCCCGATCGAAAGTCTCCCGGTGCTTGAGCATGAGCCCATGAGAGAGCCAGTAGCGGTCCACCCGTCGCAGGAGACCGGTGATCAGCTCCTGGAGGCGCGGCCGGTCGTCGAGACCATAGATGGCCTCGTGGAATTCCACGTCCAGGGCACCCCATTGAGCACCGGCGTGTGTACGCTCCGCATGGTCGAGTAGCGCCCTGGCGGCGGCGAGCTGGAGCGGAGTGAGCCGAGTGGCCGCACGACGAATCGCCGCGGTCTCGAGGATGACCCGGATTTCATAGATCTCCCGGATCTCTTCCGAGGTCAGTGCGCTGACCGTCGCCCCCCGGTTGGGCTGGTAGGTAACCAGTCCCTCGGACTCGAGCTGGCGCAGCGCTTCGCGAACCGGGATGTGACTGACCCGAAGCTGGGCCGCGATTTCATCCTGAGGAAGTGGTTCGTTGGCCCGGAGGTGCCCGGTGATGATCGCCTCCCGCAGCACCGAAGCCACCATTTCATGGGTGGGCTGGCGCCGGCGGGGCCGTTCGAGTCGCTCCAGGACCTGGTCAAGCTCCACGTTTTGGACCCGCCAAATGTAGGGTTTTCAGGCTCAACGCTTGCGGGATCATATATTATATATTACCTTGCCAAAGTCAATAAGCACCAAGCATATCCGCTCTCAGAGACAGGTGCCGCATGATCTCGAAAGAGTTACCAAACAGTCGCGTCAGCGGCCAGCCCATTCCCTACCCGCCGGCCTTTGAGTTCGTGGAGCCCGACTGGAAGCGTCTGCCCGGCTACCGGGACGTGACTCCTGAGGAGTGGGAAAGCGCGGTCTGGCAGCGCAAGCACACCATCAAGAACCTGAAAGAGTTCAAAGCCGCGTTGGGCAATCACCTGCCCGAGAACCTGGCGGCGAGCATTCAGCGGGATCACGATGAGCGGGCCACCATGTCCATGCTCATCCCGCCCCAGATGCTCAACACCATGAATGTGGAGCAGCTCTGGGAAGACCCGGTGCGTCGCTACATGGCGCCCGCCTTCGACGACCGGCGGACCGACTGGGCCAACCATCCCAAGGCCTCACGCGACAGCCTGCATGAAGCCGAGATGTGGCAGGTCGAGGGACTGACTCATCGGTACCCCACCAAGGTTCTCGCCGAGCTGTTGTCCACCTGTCCCCAGTATTGCGGGCACTGCACCCGAATGGACCTGGTGGGGAACGACGTTCCCCAGGTCGAGAAGCTCAAGTTCAACACGCCGCAGAAGGACCGCCACCAGCAGATCCTCGAGTATCTGAGGAAAAATCGGACGGTGCGTGACGTGGTCGTGTCGGGCGGCGATATCGCCAACCTGCCCATCACCGTGCTCGAGCCGTTCGTGAGCGCGTTGCTCGATATCGAGAACATCCGGGACATCCGCCTGGCGAGCAAAGGCCTGATGGCCATCCCGCAGCACTTCCTGCAGGACTCGGTGCTGCAGGGTCTCGAACGGCTGGCGAAGAAGGCGTTCGATCGGGGTGTGGACTTGGCGATGCATACCCACGTGAATCATGCCCAGCAGGTCACTCCGCTCGTGGGCAAGGCCGCCCGCAAGCTGCTCGAGGCCGGCTTCCGCGATGTGCGCAACCAGGGCGTGCTGCTCCGCGGGGTGAATACGACGCCGAAAGATCTGCTCGACCTCTGCTTCATGCTGCTCGATCATGCCAAGATCATGCCCTACTATTTCTACATGTGCGACATGATCCCCAACTCCGAGCACTGGCGGCTGGGAGTCTTCGAGGCGCAGCAGCTGCAGCACGACATCATGGGCTACCTCCCCGGCTTCGCGACACCGCGCATCGTGTGCGACGTGCCCTACGTCGGGAAGCGCTGGGTACACCAGCTCGCCGCCTACGACCGCGAGAAGGGCATCTCCTACTGGACCAAGAACTACCGGACCAGCATCGAGATGGACGTGCCCGATGTCATGACCCGGCAGTACGAGTACTTCGATCCGATCTATCTGCTGCCAGAATCCGGGCAGGAATGGTGGAGGGAGCAGATGGTGAGGGAGAGAATTCCGGCGCACGCGTAGAAAAGGTGTCAGGGGTGAGGTGTCAGGGAACTGCACCGGCCCACCCCTGATACCTGAAACCTGACACCTTAGTCCTCGTCACGAGCACCACCAATGACCCCCACACGCGACTACCCCCGCATCCTCGTCTCTCCGCCCGGTCCCAAGGGAAAGGCCGTCGTCGCCAAGGACGAGCAGTGGACCTCCACCTCCTACATCAAGGAGTATCCTCTCGTCATCGCCGGCGGTAAGGGTGCCATGGTGGAGGACATAGACGGCAACCGCTACGTCGATTTCATGGCCGGCATCGCCGTGTCTTCAACCGGGTACAACCATCCCAAGGTGGTCCAGGCCATCAAGGATGCGGCCGATCGGTTCCTCCATGTCTGCGGGACGGATTTCTACTTCGAGGGCTTCTCCAATCTCGCCGAGCGGTTGGCGAAGGTGGCACCCGGCAAGAGCAAGAAGCGGGTCTTCCTCTCCAACTCGGGCACCGAGGCGGTCGAGGGGGCCATCAAGCTCGCCCGCAATCACACTCGGCGTTCCGGTCTCATCGCCTTTCACCAGTCGTTCCACGGTCGGAGCTACGGGGCGATGAGCCTCACTTCGAGCAAGGTGAAGCAACACGCCCATTTCGGTCCGATGCTCCCCGAGGTGTATCACGTTCCCTTCGCCAATCCCTACCGGGCTGGCAGCGCGCAGGCGGCGATGGACCTGTCGCTCGGTGCGATTGAGGACTTGTTCACCCGGCAAATTCATCCGGAAGACGTCGCGGCCATCTTCGTCGAGCCGGTCCAGGGCGAGGGCGGCTACGTCATTCCCCCCGACGGCTATCTCACCGCACTCCGGGAGCTGTGCGACAAGCACGGCATCATGCTGGTCTTCGATGAGGTGCAAAGCGGAGTGGGCCGCACCGGGAAGATGTGGGCCTGCGACTGGGAAGGCGTCGAGCCCGATATCCTGGTGACGGCCAAGGGCCTGGCGTCCGGCATGCCGATCGGCGCCATGATCGCGAAGGAGTCGGTGATGACCTGGGAATCCGGCGCCCACGGCTCCACCTTCGGCGGCAATCCGGTCTGCTGCGCCGCCGCACTCGCGACGCTCGACGTCGTGGAGCAGTCTTTGCCTCATGTGCTGCAGATGGGGGAGCGGATGCTTTCAGGGGTGCGCCAGCTGCAGGAGAAGTTCGCCTGCATCGGCGATGTCCGGGGTCGCGGCCTCATGGTCGGCGTCGAGTTCGTGAAGGATCGCGCCTCCCGTGAGCCCTATCCCGAGCTTATCGATCGCATCACCGAGCGGGCCTTCCGCAAGGGATTGCTGCTGCTGGGCTGCGGAAAGAGCACGTTCCGCCTCGCACCACCCCTCGTACTCGATGAGTACGATGTGGACACCGGGCTGGGCATTCTGGAGGAGTGCCTGCGCGAAGAAGACTAAGCCGACGTAGATTCACGCCCATGAGCCTCAGGTCTCCTTCCTGGCTCGTGGGCGTTTTTCTTTGGCTCACAGTCGCACCACTCGCAGCCCAAACCGCTTCAGACACCACCGCAGGAGACACGACTGTGGTGGCCGGGGCCGGCTATGGACTCTACGGTCCGTTGGGCTGGTTGCAGCGGTGGATCTTCGGATCCCGGCATCGGGAAATCTGGGCCGCTCCCGTTGAAGTCGAGCGGTTCGACCTCACCTCCGAAGCAGGTGGCCTCACTCCCATCGGTGCCGACAGCGGGGTCCGGTCCGGGGAGCTCTACCTCCGGGGCGCCGACGGGTCGCTCTATACCTTCAATCAGGTTGCCGCCGATCTGAGTCATTTTCTCCCCGTCGGCCTACACAACGACTTCGGTGCCGGGTTGGCTCAGGACCTCCAAAGCGGGCGGCATCCCGGGGCGCCCTTCGTGGTCCCTCCCCTGGCCGATGCCACCGGGCTGGGTCCTCTGCCTACTCCGCGGTTTGGTGTGCTCCCGCAGGACACGAGCCTCGATCACTTCGGCACTCGGTTCAGTGGCACCGTGGGATTCCTGACTCCAGGCATCAACAGCCGCTTCCGTACCACAGCCGGTGTGGCCGACTCCGCCATCGCCTCGAGCGAGCTGATAGAGCTGCTGCAGTCGGAAAACCCGCCAGCCGTAGACCGCCAGGCGTACCTGCGAGAGCGGTTGTTCGACGTGTTCCTCGGCAGTTGGGATCCGGTCCCACAAGATTGGCTCTGGCTCCGCGATTCCTCAGGGGTCTGGAAACCCCGTCCACGACCCCGGGATCTCGCGTTCATCCGTCTCGACGGGCTGGTCGCGGGGCTCGCGGGACAGCAAGTGCCGAACTTCGCCACCTTCAGCAAGGACTACGACACCCGCCTTGCGGTCACGACCCGGGAGCGGACTCTCGACCGCCGGATTCTCCCAACCTTGGATCGCGCCGCCTACGTCGCGACCGCCACTACGCTGCAGGGCCAGCTGAGCGATTCGGTGATCGAGGACGCGGTGAGCCGGATGCCCGCTTCATACTACGAGAAGGTAGGTGAAAACCTGGTTCACGAACTGGAGGCCAGGCGGGATCACTTGCCGGAGGCGGCGGAGCGATACTATCGCATCGTGATGAGCCAGGCCGACGTGTATGGCTCCACTGGCGACGACACGGTAACGGCGAGCAGAGGCGCCGACGGCACACTGGAGGTGGATGCGGGGCCGAGATTCCAGGCGCGTTTCGACCCCAAGCAGACCGACGAGGTCCGGCTCTATTTGGGTGAGGGCGATGATCGCGTGCTTGTCCGCGGTGCGGGAGAAAAAGGGCCGACGCTCGTGATCAGCGGAGGACCGGGCGATGTCGTGGTCGACTCAACCGGAGCCGGTCGGCTGACCGTACACGACGCAGCAGACGTCAGCATCGAAACACCGGGCAAGGTCAAGCGGGAGAAGGATCCACTTCTTCCGCCGACGTTTACCGACACGGCAAGTCAGGATCCGCCCCCGCTCAAGCGCAACAAGGTCTCCTTCGCACCCTGGTTCGACCTGAACTCCGATCTCGGCCTCTTCATCGGCGGCGGGCCGGTGCTGACCTCGTACGACTATGGCTACGATCCCTACAAGTCGAAAATCCGGATCCGCGCCGCCTACGCGACCGCTCCGCAGGCCTTCGACGTCGACTTCCGGGGGGAGTTTCGGCGCAAAGGCAAAGGCTCCTACTTCCTGGTCGAAGCGGAGGCCTCGGCGGTCGAGGTGCTGAAGTTCTACGGTTACGGCAACGAGTCCACGCGAATCAGCGATGATGACTTCTACAACACCGGGCAGTGGCTTTTCTCGGTGTACCCGTCGATCGTCTTCCCCATCGCCGCCAGGAGCAACGTGAGGCTGGGGCCGGCCCTTAAGTACGTCTCCACCGATCTCAATGCGAATACCTTCATCGCGCAGGATCACCCTTACGGCACCGATGGGTTCGGCCAAGTGGGCCTTCAGGGCTCCGTCATCCACGACACTCGCGACTCGCCGAGGTTCGCGACGCGCGGCGTACTGCTCACCGCGGGGAGCAGTTTCTATCCCGGGATATGGGATGCTGAAGAAGCGTTCGGGGAGGTAGATGGATCGGCGGCGACCTATATCACCCCGACCCCGGATTTCACCGTCGGCCTCCGCCAGTCAGCCAAGTACGTCTGGGGGAAATATCCAGTGCACGAGGCCGCGTTCCTGGGTGGTTCCAAAACGGTGCGGGGCTACTCGAAGCAGCGCTACGCCGGTGATGCCGCCGTGTATACCAACCTCGACGCCAAGCTCCGCGTCGGTACCATACCGTTCGTCATGGTATGGGACATGGGTCTTCAGGGTATCGCGGACGTGGGCCGGGTGTTCCTTTCGGGAGAAACTTCAGACGTCTGGCATTACGGCATCGGTGGAGGCATGTGGGCCGCGCTGCCGGACAAGAGCTTCATGGGCCTCTTCACGGTCACGTGGAGCGATGAGCGGACGACATTCTGGGGTGGGATTGCGTTCATTTTCTAGCGGGAGAGTTCGACGGTTCGACGGTTCGGTGGGTGGACGGCGAGACGGTTAGACGGTCAAGAGTTCCGTTCAAAAGAAGGCCTCCGCATCACGGGGGTCATTTCTTGTCAGAGGAACTCTTAACCGTCTATCCGTCTAACCGTCTAACCTCACAAGTACGACAACCACCCCGCCTTCGATCTCGCCTTGAGCCCCGCAAACCACCGACACGGGAAATACAGAATGCCCACGGCGATCGCGAACACCAGGTAGAGCAGGCCCAGATTCCACATGTACCCCTCGGGCAGATCTCCGGGGCGCATTGGGTGATTGGTGAAGAGCCAGGGGTTCACCTGGCCTTCGCGGATCAGGGATACACCGCAGGCCAGTGCGTGGATAAGCGGGATGTGCAGCAGGTAGTAGAACAATGGCACTCTTCCGAAGACCGCAAGAAAGTCGGCGACCCGGCCACGGGCATGCTCCAACAGCGGAATCGCAGCGATCGTGGGACCTAGCGTCATGAGCAGAAACTGGAGCGACGCCGGATACTTGGTGGTGTTCAGGAAGGACAGCGGCGCCGGCATCCTGGAGCCTTCCCAGTGCCGAGGATCTCCGTAGAGATTGAATCCCCGCAGGATCAGAAACGCCGCGATTGCTCCCAGGCCGATCGCGTAACAAGTCCGGCGACGCCGCTCGGGTTCCCACTCCAGCACTGCTCCGAAGGCATAACCCAGCGCCATCACCGCGACCCACGGTATCAAGACATAGAGAATGACGAGCGGCGGCCCACCCGCACCCAGTTGGATCTCCCCTCCCAGGTAGAGGACCTGCCAGAGCCAGAACGGAGGCGGTCCTTCCGGGTTCAGGTGGGCGACCACTGGATCGAGCAGGTTGTGCCCCGCCACGACCAGCGCTCCCAGCGCCGCGATCACGGGGAGCGGCAGCCACACGAGCCCGGCAAGCACGATCATGGACCAGCCGATGGCCCAGATGACTCCGGCGAGCAGGTAGTGAGCGAAGTCGAAATTGAAGGTCCAGCAGATCCGGATGACGGTCAGCTCGAGCAGGATGAGCCAGGCACCGCGAATCAGGAGGAAGCGGGAGAGCGCGGGACGGTTGTCGAGCTTTTTCCCCAACAGAAATGCGCTGGTCCCAGCCAGAAAGACGAAGGCCGGAGCGCAAAAGTGGGTGACCCATCGGGTGAAGAAGATTCCCGGTGTAGGTCCTCCGGGTGGGAGCCCGGAGTAGACCCGCACGTGGTCGATGGCCATGAGCACCATGACCGCGCCACGGATGATGTCTATGGAGGCGATTCGGCCGGTGCCTGGATGACTCGGCGGCTCGGCGGCCGGGCGGTTGGACGGTTGGGCGG
>DATIOP010000022.1:0-31713 GCA_035472975.1 Gemmatimonadales bacterium | reverse complement strand
GGCTTGAGGTCGCACAGCACCGGCACCCTCGCCCGAATCGTCTCGAAATCGTCGAGCGAGAGCGGGACCTCCGCCGCGTGAGCGATGGCGAGCAGGTGCAGTACGGCGTTGGTCGAGCCGCCCAGCGCCATGCAAACAGCGATTCCGTTTTCGAACGCCTGTCGGGTGAGGATCTGGCGCGGCAGCAACTGGGCCTTGATCGCCTCGACCAGGACGCGACCCGATTCCGCCGCACTCTCCGCCTTCTCGCCATCTTCCGCCGCCATGGTCGATGAGTAGGGGAGACTCATCCCCATCGCCTCGAAGATCGACGACATGGTATTGGCAGTGAACATTCCGCCGCAGGAGCCCTTGCCAGGACAGGCGTGCCGCTCGATCTCGAGCAGCTCCTGGTCTCCGATTTTTCCCGCGCTGTGCTGACCCACTGCCTCGAAGGCGCTCACGACAGTGAGATCCTGCCCGTGGAGATGTCCCGGCTTGATGGTGCCGCCGTAGACGAAGATCCCCGGGATGTTCATCCGGGCCATCGCGATCATGGCGCCCGGCATGTTTTTGTCGCAGCCGCCGACGCACACAACCCCATCCATCGATTCGGCACCACAGGCGGTCTCGATCGCATCGGCGATGACTTCACGGGAGACCAGCGAGTATTTCATCCCCTCCGTGCCCATCGAGATGCCGTCCGAGACGGTGATGGTGCCGAACATCTGAGGCATTGCGCCCGCCGCCTTGACCGCCTTGTCCGCCCTGTCCGCCAACTCGTTGAGCCCGGCATTGCACGGCGTGATCGTGCTATAGCCATTCGCGATGCCGACGATGGGTTTCTCAAAGTCGCCGTCGCCGAATCCGACGGCGCGGAGCATCGCGCGGTTAGGGGACCGTTGGACGCCCTGGGTGATCAGGCGGGAGCGGCGGTTCTGGGGTTCGGATTGATCGGTCATGAGGCCTGGGAGCATGGAGCTAAAGTACTCAACCGCATAAACATACGAACCACCACCCCGCTTGGACAGGCCCGGGCGAGTCGCTCAGCCATACGTTATGGTGAACTGATAATTCTGCAATTGAAGCATGAATTATAGGCAGAATTATGCAGTTGTGAGTGTATATTTGCACTATCGTGCACGTTACTCTGCGATTTGTGCATGGTTTCGTGATCACTGGCCTTGCGCGGCCCTCGCCCGAGCCGTATTAATTATGCAGTCCCTCGGTTATTGACCCTCTCGCCACCCTACGAGGCCCCACCGCCATGACTCTCCCGTTGCTTGCCATGGTGCAGGATGCGCAGCCAACCATCGTTCCGGCCGACACGGCCTGGATGCTGACGTCCACCGCGCTCGTGCTGCTGATGACACCCGCGCTTGCCTTCTTTTATGGTGGCCTGGTCCGTTCCAAGAACTCGCTCAACACGATGATGATGAGCTTCGTGGCCCTGGGCGCCGTCGGAGTCACCTGGGCACTCGTCGCTTACAGCGAGGCATTTGCCGAGGGCAGCGGATTCCTGGGCTCCTTCCAGAACGCCTTTCTGAACGGAGTGGGCGTCGAGCCCAAAGGGACAATCCCTCACGTGCTCTTCATGGCGTTCCAGGGAACCTTCGCGATCATCACTGCGGCCCTGATCTCGGGAGCCATTGTCGAGCGGATGCGGTTTGGTCCCTACGTGGCGTTCCTCTGCATCTGGACCGTCGTCGTTTACGGTCCTGTGGCGCACTGGGTCTGGGGCGGAGGCTGGTTGGGCAAGCTGGGCGTCCTGGACTTCGCCGGAGGCACCGTCGTGCACATCAACGCCGGTATCTCGGCCCTCGTCGCGGCAAGTGTGCTGGGGGCGCGGAAGGACTACGCCCGCCAAGCCATTCTCCCGCATAACGTGCCCTTCACGCTGCTCGGCGCCGGCCTCCTCTGGTTCGGCTGGTTCGGTTTCAACGGAGGAAGCGCGCTGGCCGCGAACGGCTCGGCGGCACTCGCCTTCGTCAATACTTTCCTGGCGCCGATGGCCACCTTGATGGTGTGGGTGGGCCTCGACTCCTTCCGGACTGGCCATGCGACCGCAGTGGGCGGGGCGACAGGCATCGTCGTGGGTCTCGTGGCCATCACGCCGGCCGCCGGATTTGTGAGCCCCGTGGGTGCCTTGGCCCTCGGTGCGATCGCGGCGTTCCCGAGCTACTTCGCCATCGTGCTGCGTTCCCGGACCCGGCTCGACGATTCGCTCGACGTGTTTGCCGGCCACGGCATCGGTGGCCTCACCGGCGCGCTTCTCACCGGGGTGTTCGCCCTCAAGGCGTGGGGTGGAACCGACGGACTGCTCGGGGGCAATCCTTCACAGCTGGGCATTCAGGCCATCGCCGCATTCGCATCGATGGCGTATGCCGGCACCATGACCTTCGTCATTCTGAAGCTGCTGGCCCTGGTGGCTCCTCTCCGGGTGGCGACTCCGCTCGAGGGGCTGGGACTGGACGTGACCCAGCATGGGGAAGAGGCCTACAGTAGCGGCGAGGGCTCTATTCTGGTGCTCCCCGAAGTCGAGGTCCCCGTGCCGGCTCCCCAACTCACTCCTCAGCCTGCAGCACGCTGACCATCGAGGCCAAATCATGAAACTCATTATCGCCATCATCCGCCCCGATCGTCTCAACAACGTTCTGGAGGCGCTCTATCACGCGGAGGTCCGTGGGCTGACCGTTTCCCGAGTCATGGGACACGGCGGGGAGACCGAGCGGGTGGAGAATTACCGTGGAACGACAGTGAAATTGGGTCTGCAGGAGAAGGTCCGGCTGGAGATCGGCGTTTCCGATTCCTTCGTGGACATCACTACCCGCGCCATCCTCGGCTCCGCCCGCTCGGGAGAGGTGGGAGATGGGAAGGTGTTCGTCCTGGACGTCGAGCAGGTGCATCGCATCCGGACCGGCGAGCGGGATGAGGCGGCGGTGACGCCTGCTGTTCCGGTTGAGGTCTGAGAAGTCGCCAGAGATCAGCGGTTAGCTGTTAGCTGTTAGCTGTTAGCCAAAAGCCGTAGGTCATGAGCTCTGCGCTTATGACCTACGGCTTCTCGTTGACGCCACCTTGCCCGACCGCTCACCGCTAACAGCTAACAGCTCCAACCCCTCACGCATCGTAATAGAGGAAAAACTCATACGGATGCGGCCGCAGTGAGACAGGCGCCACATCCTTCGTCCGCTTCATCGAGATCCAGGTATCGATCACGTCCGGCGTGAAGACATCGCCCTCGAGCAGGAAGGCGTGATCCTTCTCCAGCGCGTCTAGGGCTTCGGAGAGCGAGCCGGGAACGGTCTTGATGGTCGCCTTCCGATCGTCATGCAGCTCGTAAAGATCTTCGTCGATCGGCTGAGGCGGCTCGATCTTCCGCTTCACCCCATCCAGTCCGGCCATCAGCATCGCGGAGAACGCGAGATAGGGATTGCAGGAGGGATCCGGCGCCCGGAACTCGACCCGCCGAGCCTTGGGGTTGTCGGAATAGGTCGGGATCCGGCAGATCGCCGAACGGTTCCGCTGTGAGTACATCAGGTTGACCGGCGCCTCGAAACCCGGCACCAGCCGCCGATAGCTGTTGGTAGTGGGAGCGCAGAGCCCGAGCAGCGCCGGCGCGTGCGAGATAAGCCCGCCGATATACCAGCGCGCCGTGTCGGAAAGGAGCGCGTAGCCCTTCTTGTCGAAGAACAGGGGAGTGCTGTCCTTCCAGAGCGACTGGTGGCAATGCATCCCGGAGCCGTTGTCGCCGAAGAGCGGCTTGGGCATGAACGTCGCCGTCAGGCCCAGGTTGTGGCAGACGTTCTTGACGATGTACTTGTAGGTCAACAGCCGGTCGGCGGTCTGCACCAGCGGGCCAAAGCGGAAGTCGATTTCCGCCTGACCGGCGGTACCCACCTCGTGGTGCTGCACCTCGACCGGGACGCCCGCCGCGATGAGCGCCAGCATGATCTTGCTGCGAACATCCTGCAGCCGATCCACCGGCGGGACCGGGAAATAGCCTTCCTTGTGCCGCGGCCGGTGGCCCGCATTGGGTGTCCCATTCCGGCCGGAGTTCCAGATCCCCTCATCCGAATCGATGTGGTAGTAGCCCTCGTGCGCGTTCTGGTCGAACCGGACCGAGTTGAAGATGAAGAACTCGGCTTCGGGCCCCCAGTAGGAGGCCGTCGCAATCCCAGTGGTCTTCAGGTACTCCTCAGCCTTGAACGCGATGAAGCGCGGATCCCGCGAGTACGGCTCCAGCGTGATCGGGTCGTAGATGTCGCAGATGATCGAAAGCGTGGGCACCTCGAGCACCGGATCCGCGAACGCGGTCGAGAGGTCCGGGATGAGCAGCATGTCGCTCTCGTTGATCGCTTGGAACCCGCGAATAGAGGAGCCGTCGAAACCCAGCCCGTCCTTCACCATGTCCTCGTCGAGCGACTCCGCGGGAATCGAGAAATGCTGCCAGGTGCCTGGAAGGTCGGTGAACTTGACGTCGATGACCTTGATCCCGCGCTCTTTGATCAGGTCGGTGATGCGCTTCAGCTCGCCAGCCGAGCTAGGCTTGGCGGCTGTGGGTTTGGTGGTTGCGGCCATGGATGTCGTCCAGAGGTGGAGGGTACGCGGAATCGTTCGCCGATCTACAGAAAAAAATGCTCGCCCCAGCCAGCATCGTTGGGTGGTGACCTCGACGCGAAGGTCGGGGGCGGGAATGAAAAGTCCCACGTCTCCGGAGAAAATCTCGGGGTGTGACCTCTTCCGGCCGCCTGGATGTTAGACTAATGCTGGGTTTACAAAGTGTCAAGCAGGATGTGCAGATTTTGCAAAATATCGTTCACACTTATGCACTTTTTATTGAATATTTCCACAATTGTTGAATGTCCAAATGACAAAACCGCACCGGATGCCGGTGCGGTTTCGGGGTCACAGGAGGCCAACGTTCAGTTGGCCATCGAATAAATCATGGCGTGGCAATGCGTTACAGCGGTTAGACCCCCTGATCGGTCAATTGGTCCACGCTTCGGTCCCAATGCCACTCCATGTAGTGGGCGGCTTCCACCGCCAGCTCCTCGCCCAAGAGCCGCTCTACCACATGCAGCGCCATATCCACTCCGGCCGAGACTCCGGCTGCAGTGATCACCTTGCCGTTATCGATGAAACGCTCGCGGCCATCTACCCTGGTGGAGGGGGCAAGGTCTTGTAAGAGGTTGAGCGCACCATGATGAGTGGTGGCGGCGAGCCCGTCGAGCAATCCTGCTTTTGCGAGCAAGAGCGACCCGGTGCACACCGAGAGCAGCAACTCGGCTTCGGCCGCGCGGCCTCTGATCCATCCCAGCAGGGCGTGGTTATCGAGCTCGCGCCGGGTGCCATATCCCCCCGGGATCAGCAGCACATCGATGTGAGGAACCGTGTGGATCGTGTACTTGGGCTCCACCATGAACCCACTCCGCATGGTGACGGGTCCCTTGCCGATTCCGACGAGCGACACGTTGAACGGTTGAATGCCGCTCCGGCGGCCCGCAATCGAGAACACCTCGAACGGTCCGGCCACATCGAGCACCTCGGCCTCGTCGAAGACGAGCACACCCACGTGACGCTGGTCAGGCATGGACCCGCGAGAGGTTGTCTGGCCGCTGTTCATCGAGCCATTTGAGCCGAGCTTCCATTTCCTGATCGAGTTGCTTGCGGAATTCCTGGAGCCGGACGGCATACTGCTCGAGCGCCCCATCCACCGCCGAGCTTGGTGTCCACTTGGGGACCTCTTTTGGTCTGCCCTGGGGATCCAGCGCCACGAAGACGATCACGCAGTGCGACGCGCGCTGCATGGTGGTTCCCATTGGATCGCCGGCGTAAACATCCACCGCGATGTGCAGACTCGTGGTGCCGGTCCTGATAATCTGGGCCCGCATCTCTACCAGCTCGCCCACGTGGATTGGCCGCAGGAAATAGATGCTGCCTACAAACTGGGTCACACAGTAGTCCCCGGTCCACCCGACGGCACAGCTGTAGCCTGCCTGGTCGATCCATTTCATGACGGCGCCGCCATGAACCTTGCCGCCAAAGTTCACATGGATCGGCTCGGCGAGGAATCGGAGGGTAATCCGGTGCGGGCGCGTTGCGGTCATATCGTGAGCCACTGGAGAGGTGGTTCCAAATTACAGGCGACCGGTGACAGGCGACAGGCGACGTCGGGAGAGACAGCAGGCCTCCCTCCCTACCACCGATCGGCGCCCACCCCCAGATTCCATCTATGCCCCCTGAAATACCTTGTCCTACCTGTCGCACTCCTATCCCTGCGACGGCCAACTTCTGTCCCGGCTGTGGCAAGGGGCATCCTGGAGCGGCTGCAGCGGCGACGTCGTTCGCGACCGACGTGCCGGTACAGGAACGCCTCGCCCGGGCGCTGGGTCAGAAGTACGAGGTCCGTCGCCTGCTGGGGCAGGGTGGCTTCGCTGAGGTGTATGAGGTCTGGGACAAGGATCTCCAGCGGCGGCTTGCGGTCAAGGTACTCAAGCCGGACATCGCATGGTCCGCCGGCATGCTGGACCGCTTCAAGCACGAGGCGCGAGCGATTGCCCGGCTCAATCACGCTAACATTCTGGCCATTCACTTCGTGGGAGATGGCGAAGGGCTGGTGTACTACGCCATGCCGTTCGTCGAGGGGCAGTCCCTCGCCGAGTTGTTGCGAACCCGCGGGGCGCTGGATTCTGATCGCGCTCTCGGCCTGACCCGGCCATTGCTCGATGCCCTGTCCCACGCTCACGAGAGCGGCCTGGTTCACCGGGACATCAAGCCCGACAACGTGATGATCGAGGCCTCGAGCGGCCGCCCGCTACTCGTGGACTTCGGGATTGCCAAGAGGGTGGATGGCGAGGTGGCGCACTTCACCCAGACCGGTTTCGTCGTTGGGACGCCGCAATACATGAGCCCGGAGCAGGCGCTGGGGCAGGGCGACGTGGACGCTCGGTCCGATCTCTATGCGATGGGCGCGGTGCTCTTCCAGATGGTCACTGGCACCCCGCCCTACGAAGGGGAATCGTCCCAGGAAATCGTCGGCAAGCACCTTAGCGAACCGGTGCCGATCGCCACGACCAAGAACGCCCGGATTCCGATGTGGCTGTCCAACGTGATCGTGCGGGCAATGGCCAAGCGTCCGGCCGACCGTTTCCAGTCGGCAAAGGACATGACCGAAGCGCTCCACAGCGGACGGAACACCGGACCGCAGGGCACCGTGAGTGCCGAACGGGTTGCCAAGAAGATTCAGAATCAGGACTCAACCGTACTACTCACCAGCCACGAACGGCCGGCGGCAGGAGCCCCTACGGTCGTCAGCAAGCCTCCCGCAGCTAAGAGCAGCCGGCGGTGGCCGGCGCTCCTGCTCCTGGTGCTGCTGCTTGGCGTGGCGGTGCTCCTGGTGATTGCCCGCGGAGGCCCTGTCCTCGCGGTCGAGAACCAACTGATCGAGCCGATCAACCTCGTGGTAGATGGCGCGACCTACAAGATTGCGCCCGGTGAGATCTCGTCGGTCAGAATCCGCCGCGGACGACCACTGGCGGCTCAGTGGTTCCTGGTCCGTCCTCAATCGGCGTCGGGAAAGCCGATGGGTGTCGATGTGCAGGGAACGATCACGGAGGCCAGGCCTCGCGGCCGGCTCAATCGGTTGGTCGATGCGGGCGCCGGAGCGATGCCGGTGTTCGCCCCGCTCGTGACCAATATGACTTCGGGTGCGGTCGGTGTGACGATCAATGCAGGGTTGGCGGGCGCGGCCGACTGCAATTGCTCGATACCCGCCGGCACCACCCGAGCTCACGTTGGCTACTGGCCGCTGTTCCTTAACAGCACCGTCCAGGCCTACACCCCCGCGGGGACTCGCGCCACCTTCCAGAACCTGGGGCCCGAAGCGGATCGGACTTCAGGAACCGTGGGACTCCGTTTCGAGGCCAAAGACTTCCGCTAGCCTGCCTCAGGGGTTCTCGAAGGTGCTGCGGTCTCCCGGCAGCGGGACCCGGCAGGCATGGACGTTTCCGATTTCACAGGCGCGGCGATACAGCGCTGCCGCGCGATCCGGATCATGGTCTACCCCCCGCCCGTTCTCGTACATGTTCCCCAGCAGCACACATCCATTCGCGTCGAGCTCCTGACATGCCTGGAGGTAGAGCGCCGCCGCTCGACCGCGATCCTGACTCACTCCCTGCCCATTCTCATAGAGCGTACCCAGCTTCACGCAGGATGACTGGCGGCCGAGTCCGCAGGCCTGGGTATAATAGGAAACCGCATTGGTGGAGTTCTGGATTACCCCCGTGCCTTGCTCGTAGGAGGTGCCCAGTCTGGAGCATCCCTCAGCCGAGCCCATCTCACATCCGCGGCGATAATAAGAGTTGGCCCGTTCCCGGTTCGGGTTCATCTGAACGCCTGACTCGTTCCAGATCCCTAGCTGCGTGCAAGCCGGCGCATAGCCGTTGTCACAGGTTCCGCTCAGAATTCGCACCGCCTCGTCGTTCGATTGGGTCACTCCGCGCCCGCCCGCGAGTAAATCCGCATAGTGGACGCATTCCGGGTAATCCCCAGCCTGACAGGCCTGCAGAATCTCCTGCGGTGTCAGCGCGAGCTGTGCCTGCGCCTCTGTAGTTGTCGCGGCCACCAGTACCACGGCCGCCAGAATCCATCTCATTCCCGCTCCTGTCTCCTGAGCGGCAGCGTTTCCGCCGTCGCTACCGCATCAAACCCGAACTTCTTCCTCACCTGATCTATAGCGGTGGTGAGTTCCCGTAATCTTGTACGCTCGACCGGCTCGAAGAGATCCTCGGTGGCCGATTCCACGATATTGGTCGCCGCGACGCCGATCAGCCGGACGCCCTTCTTCCTTCGTACCACATCCTCAAACGCGCGATCGAACAACGCCCGGGCCGCGACCAGAATCTCCTTGTCCAGAGAGGTCGGTTCGTCCAGCGTATGCCGGCGGGTGACGGTGTAGAAATCGCCGTGCCGCAGCTTGAGGACCACGGTGCGCGCGGCGAGCCCCTCTTCCCGAAGCTGACCCGCTACCCGGCTCACAAAAAGCGCCAGCAGCGGATCGAGCCGACCTTTGTCGGTGGCATCGCGCGACAGGGTCGTCTCCCTGCTCACCGAGCGAGGGAGCCGATCCGCACTAAGGCGAGAGGACCCATGTCCGTGGGCTCGGAGCTTGAGCTCCCGGGCGCCGTCTCCCAGAATCCGCTGCAGGTTCTCCAGCTCCATTTCCTGGATCTGGCGGACTTCGGTGAGCCCCAGGCCGGCCCAGCGCTCTGCCGTCTTGGGTCCTACGCCTGGCAACGCGCGAAGCGGGAGTCCTGCCAGGAATCCTTCCTCCCAGCCGGCGCGAATCTCCATCAATCCCCTCGGCTTGGCGTGATCCGAGGCCAGCTTCGCGATCATCCGATTGGTGCCGATCCCGATGCTGCTGTCGAGCCCCGTCTCCTGCTTTACCGCATCACGGATTCGCTCCGCCTCGGGCAACAGGGAAACCGGAAACATGCGCTCTGTCCCGGTGAAATCGAGATACGCCTCATCGAGCGAAGCCATTACTACCGTGGGCGAATATCTGCGGAGGACAGCGAGCACCGCCCGCGACGCGTCGCGGTAGTGCCGGAATGAACCCCGGAAGAAGGTGGCTTGAGGACAGCGCCGCGCGGCTTCCGCGATCGGCATTCCCGCCCGAACTCCAAATTTCCGCGCCGCGTAGGAGGCTGACTGAACGACTCCCCGTTCTTCTCGCCGTCCTCCCACCACGAGGCACTCGACGTTTCGCAACTCCGGATGACGCTGCCGGCACACCTCGACGAAGAAGGCGTCCAGGTCCAGATGCAGCGTGCGTGCAGCCATCAGGTCTCCATGCTCCGAGGCCCTACGGAAGCTTCACTTCCACGACACTCGCGCTCGAGTCGGTTGATCCGGCGTTCGCCCCCATCGGCAGATTGAGGTTCGCCAGATAGACCACCTTGCCGGCCAACTTGAGCTCGGCCGGGAAGTGCATCGGGCCTCCCGGTCCGTTGACCGCGATCTCACTGATTTCTCCCGCCTGGGTCACTTTCACCAGTGCGTTCCGGATGTTGCAGGCAATCCAGAGGTTGTCCTGCCCGTCGACGACCACGCCATCGGCGCCCATCAGCCGGCCATCCTTCACGAAACTCTCGATCTTACCCGGTTTGTAGTCGGGCTTGACCTCGAGCCGGCTCACCTCGCCGGTTCCGGTATTCACTGTGTAGACGAGCCCCTTGGAGTCCACTGCCACACCGTTCACCGTATAGGGCCGGACGCCTACAGTGGTGTCGGAATTCATCGGGGAGTAGTCCTTCGCAAAGACCCGCGCCTTTCCACCCTTCGGTCCTACATGGTAGAGGGCGTGACTGTCTCCACCACCAATCCAGAGGTGTCCCGAACGATCGAATGCGAGACCGTTGGCTCCCTTTGCGCCGGTGGCGAACTTCGTAACGTCAGTGGTCGCGCTGAAGTCCGAGGCGCCAATCCGGTCTGCGGCGACCTTCAACACAAGGCCTGAATCGGGCACAGCGAAATAGAGATTCCCCGCATCGTCGGCCGCGATGCCGAGTATCCCGACTCCCGGTACAGGAAGCACAGCCACCCGGGTCGGCGCCGGATTCGCCGGATCAATGCGATAGACCGCCGCGTCCTTCCAGTCTGCCACGTACAGTTTCCCGCCATGTTCGGCGATTCCCTCGATATGGGAACCAGGACCCCCTATGACGGCCAGAGTCCGCGCGTTGGAATCCGCGGGCTCCTTGTTTTCTGCTTTCTCTGCCGCTTGCTGCTTCGGGGCACAGGCCAGGGCAAACGCCAGCAGCCCAAGCACCGCCCCGCCGCTCAAAATTGACGACCTCACTTTTCCTCCAGACGAATAGCGGGTGAATTCCCTTCCTCGGACATGGAAATCTACCCTCGGTCATTTACCCGGCTACCACGCCGGTGCCCCCGCACTTAGCCTTTAGCCCACTTATGCGAATCTCCTTCCTCGGTCTGGGTGCCATCGGTCGTCCGATGGCGGCTCATTTGGCGCGCAGCCACGAGCTTACGGTATGGAATCGCACCGCGAGGCGGGCGGTCGAATTTGCCCAGACACATGGCGCACGCGTGGCACAAACCCCGCAGATGGCGGCCGAGAACGCCGATGTCCTTCTCACTTGCCTGCCAAACTCGGGCGAGGTGCAACAAATCCTCGAAGGCCCCGAGGGAATACTGTCAGGAATTCAAACAGGCGCACTATTTCTTGACTGTACCTCTGGCGAGCCCGCTGCTTCGGTGCGGATCGCAGCACGGCTGGAGGCCCAGGGGGTGGACTTTGCCGATGCCCCGGTGAGCGGTGGTACGAACGGCGCCGAGGCCGGGACTCTGACGGTGATGGTTGGCGGCAGCGATGCCACGTTCGAGCGGGCCAAGCCGATTCTGGCCCAGTTTGCCAAGCGGATCGAGCATATGGGGCCGGTCGGTACCGGTCACGCGATGAAGGCGATCAACAATGCGCTCCTCGCGGTCGGCATCCTGGCGTTCGGTGAGGGAATGGTAGGGCTGGTTAGGGGCGGTGTTCAGGCCAGGAAGGCACTCGATGTCCTCAATGCATCGAGCGGGCGCAGTTTCGTGAGCGAGGTGCTGGTTCCCGACCGGGTAATGACCGGAGCATGGCCGGTGACGTTTCGCCTCGCACTCCTGGCCAAGGATGTGGATATCGCCTGCCGTTTCCTGGAGGAGCAGGGGATCAAGTCTCCGCTGCTGCACCGGGTGTCGGAGCTGTTGGATGAGGCCCGTGCCCGTCTGGGCGAGGGTGCTGACTACATGGAAGCAATCCGCCTGCAGGAACAGGACGCGGGCGCCGAGATTCGAGGCTAGGAGAAGACATTGGCATCTACCCAGTGGGCGGCAACGGAAAGACAGCAGGTTCGGGTTCTGATGGTTGAGGGAATGTCTATCGACGGAGACCTCCACCTGCAGCCCAGCACCGCGCTCCACGAGTCGCGGGAGACCCCGCTCGAACTGCTCAACCGTCAGGAGGACTTCTTCCCGCTCTCGTTGCCCGGCGGCGAGGTTGTCTTTCTGGCCAAAGCCCAGGTCAGGGCTCTCGCCTACCAGGGTCCGATGAGTCAGGACCCGGAGCGCGAATCCGCCGCTCTCCACATTGGGCTCGAGGTCATCATGAGCGGCGGTGACGAGTATCGCGGCTTTGCCGCCACCGAGCTTCCGCCCAACCGGAGCCGTGCCTCCGATTACCTGAACGCACCCGAGCGCTTTTTCAGTCTTGTCGTCGGCGAGACCACGGTTTGTCTGAACCGTAGCCATGTCCGCGCCGCCCGTCCCCTGAGCTGAGGATTTAAGTGCCCCGTCTCGACAAGTTCATCCAGGCCATGCATGAACACGGCGCCAGAGGCTTGGCGCTCCACGCCGGCAAGCCGGCCTCTCTGATGGTGGGAGACTCGACTCGTCCTGTCACCAAGGAACCGCTGACCGCGGCTCAGGTGACCATGCTGGTCAAGGAAATCGCGCCGAGTCAGCTCCAACCCAACTTTACCGACGGGGCGAGCTTCGCGTTCGGCTACCTCTCGCCGAGCGGCAAAGTGGACGTCGAACTGGCGAAGGGAAGCGCCACAATCCGGCCGCCTGACGGCCTGGTGGCGCCCACCACGACGCCAACCAACGGATCGCCCGCGGCAACACCGGCAGCCGCTCCCGTAGCGGAGCCGAAGATCACGCCCTCGCTCCTGACTCCGCCAGCGCCTGACGCGCGTGCGCGCATGGAAGCGCTGCTCCGTCGAACTGTTGAAACCGGCTCGAGCGATCTGCACCTGCGCACCGGTGAACCTCCCATCTTCCGCCGGGACGGCGACCTGGAGCGTCACGAGGGCCCGGAGCTCCGCGCCGAGGAAGTGGAGGCGATGCTGACCAGCATCATGGCTACGAGAGAGCTCGACGAATTCCGCGATGGTGGTGACGCCGACTGGGCGTATGAGCTTCCGAACACCGCGCGGTTCCGTGCCAACGCGGCGGTGGAGCGCCGTGGCCCGATGGGGGTCTTCCGGGTCATTCCCTCCCAGATTCAGACCGTGGAGCAGCTCGGCATCTCGGCCGAGATTCAGAAACTCTGCTACCTGCCGAAGGGACTGGTCCTGGTCACCGGCCCAACCGGCTCTGGCAAGTCGACAACGCTTGCGGCACTGGTGGATCTGATCAACCGGACCCGAACCGATCACATCCTGACCATCGAAGACCCGATCGAGTTCGTCCATTCGCCGCAGAAGTGCGTCGTGACCCAGCGTCAGGTCGGGTTCCATACCAAGTCCTTCAAGCAGGCGCTGCGTGCCGCGCTTCGGGAAGATCCCGACGTGATCATGGTGGGCGAGATGCGCGACTTGGAGACCGTCTCCATCGCGATCGAGACCGCCGAAACCGGACACCTGGTCTTCGGAACCCTGCACACTACCACCGCCGCTTCGACGGTAGACCGGATTATCGACCAGTTCCCGGCCGACCGGCAGTCGCAGATCCGGGTGATGCTCTCCGAGTCGCTCAAGGGCGTCATCGCCCAGGTGCTCTGCCCGAAGATCGGGGGCGGGCGGGTTGCGGCGAAGGAAGTGCTGCTCTCGATTCCGGCCATTGCCAACCTGATCCGCGAGGGGAAAACCTTCCAGATTCCCTCGATCATGCAGACCAATCGCAAGGCGGGAATGGTTACCCTGAATGATGCGCTGATCGAGCTGGTGGAGAAGAAAGCGGTGGAGGCGAAAGACGCGTATGCCAAGTCGGCCGACAAGACTGGATTTGCCGCAGCGCTCAAGGCGAAGCGGCTCGACACCTCGTTTCTAGGGGAGTGACACCGCGTGAGCCTGCAGGCGCCGGTGCTGGTGCTGGTCGAGCCTCAGGACGCGGTGAATATCGGCAGTGCGGTCCGGGTGGCGAAGAACTTCGCCCTGAGCCAGGTGCGGCTCGTCGCGCCGGCGATCTTCGACCCGTACCGCATCGAGGGGATCGCGCATAGCACGGCCGATTACGTAGACAGCATCAGCATCCACAACACGCTGCAGGAAGCGATAGAGGACTGTGTTTACGTCGTCGCTCTGACCGCACGCGAGCGCGCCGCCAAACGCACCGTGATTCGTCCCGGCGCTGCGGCTGCCGAGCTGATGGCCCGCTCGGATCGCGGCACCGTCGCGATCGTAGCCGGTCGCGAGGACAAGGGCCTCACCAACGAAGAGCTGGACTGCTGTCACGCCCTGGTCACCATCCCGACCAATCCGGCGTATCGCTCCCTCAACCTGGCGCAGGCCGTGGCCATCATGTGCTACGAGATCCGCCTGGCGGCCGGCGGCGAACGCCAACCCTTGAAGCCGCCCCGCAAGCTGGTAGGCTCCCCGGAGTCCGGATTGCTCGAGCGGCTCTTCGCCGACTGGGAGCGGGCCCTCTGGGGCATCGATTTCTTCAAGACCCGCCAGGCCGAGCATGTGATGCGGTCTTTCCGTGAAATCATCTACCGGGCGGACCTGGACGGCCGGGAGGCGGCCCTGATCCGGGCGATGGGAATCGAGGTAGTCCGTTTTCTCGAACGCAGCGGCGTACAGGTGCCGCCCTTGGATCACCCACCGGTCCCCGATTAGGTTTGTCGCGGAAGATTCACCCAAGCCAACCGGGAGAGAACCACGTGGGCCGATCCGCCGCGTACTGGGCCGCCAATCTCTATCCCGAATCCCGCCAAGAACCCAAGCCCTCTGCCCCGTACCGGGACCTCCCCGGTCCGATCGGCGCGCGTTTTCGCAAGGTCAGGGAAGGACTCCTGGCGCTGCAGGGCGTCTCCGAATCGGTCAAGTTCATGGGCCCCAGTTGGCGTTGGGCCTGGGAGTATGCGGCCGGAAGCCGGAAGCTTTGCTGGCTCCACGTCATGCAGAACGGAGTAGGGGGGACCTTTACCCTCAGTGATGGTGAGGAGCGGAAGGCTCTCGCGATCTCCCGGCTCCCCTCCGTCATTAGCGACGCGATTCAGAGTGGTCACCGCACCGGCCCTCTTCGCTGGTGCAGCATCGAGATTACCGATCAGAAGGCAGCTGACGTTTTCGTCGGCTTTGCCCGGCGCAAGCTGGCGTGGCTCACGGCCGAGACGCCCGCCGCTGTGCTGGCGCGGAGAACGCTGACCGGCTAGCACCAAAGTGCTGGTTGTTGAAGGGGCTGGAGGCGCTATACTTGGCGCGCATGCCGGCCCTTGAAAATTCGTGAAATAATTCACAAACTTCTGGCTCCGCTGACTTGGACTTGGAACCGGTCTGCGGGCGACTCCTCTCCCGTTCCTGAGCGATCATGCGCAAGCTGGCCATTCTCGCAGCTGGGTCGGTTTTCCTCGCCCTGGGCGGGGCGGGCCTGTTGCAACGATCCGGGGGTGCTCAGCAGGGGAAACCTGCCCCCGACTCGGTGACCGCAACGGCAATCGCCGCCGGAGACACCTCAGACCTCTACGGTCCCCGCCAGCCCATCTTCTTTCGTCACGACATCCACGCCGGCCAGTACAAGATCCAGTGCCAGTACTGCCACTACAGCGTGGCCGTATCGAATGAGCCAGGCATCCCGAGTCTCCAGACCTGCATGGGCTGCCACATGGTCATCTCGGGGAGCGACAGCGGGGGCAAGACGGAAATCAAGAAGTTGCGCCAGTTCTGGGCCGACAAGAGCGATCCCGCCAAACCGCATCTGGAATGGTCCCGCATTCATGCGCTGGCGAGGCACGTGCACTTTCCTCACAGCCGCCACATCCAGGCTCTGGGACCCAACGCCTGCAACACCTGCCATGGCGACGTCGCCCGCATGCCCCAGGTCTTCAAGGTCAACAACGTGACGAATATGGGCTTCTGCATCACCTGTCATACCGAGCGGAAGGTCAATCGGGATTGCACGGCGTGTCACTACTAGCCGCGAGCCGTCAGCCGTCAGGGCTGATGGCTAACGGCTGACGGCTTACTCGGAGCACGAATGTCAGACGAAACTCCGAACGAAGGCATGGATCGCCGCCGCTTCCTCACTGTCCTCGGGGCGACGGGCGCTGGGGCGATGGTGGTTTCCGGCTGTTCGACTGAGCGGATAGAGAAGCTGGTTCCTTACCTGGTTCAATCCGAGGACCAGGTGCCGGGCATTCCCACCTACTACGCCAGCACCTGCACCGAATGTTCGGCGGGCTGCGGGCTGCACGTAAAGACTCGCGAAGGCCGGGCGATCAAGCTGGAAGGGAATCCCCAGCATCCGGTGAACGCGGGGAAGATGTGTTCCCAGGGAGAATCGGCACTTCAGGGTCTCTACAATCCGGGACGGCTAACCGGACCCAAGACCCGTCAGCCGGACGGCAGCTTCAAGGATGTGACGTGGGATGAAGCGATCGCGGCCCTCGCCGGAAAACTGAGCGGCGCCGCCGGCAAGGTCGCGGTGATCTCGGGCGCCGGCCGCGGCACCTTCTCCGATTTCCTGGCTGAGTGGACTGCCGCCGCAGGGGGCCGGGTCGTTCGCTACGAGCCCTTCGCGCACGAGGCGATGCGGGCGGCCAATCTCCGCACCTTCGGCACCAACGAGCTGCCGGCCCATGATTTCTCGGCCGCGAAGTACATCGTCTCCTTCGGCGCCGACTTCCTGGAAAACTGGCTCTCCCCGCTGGAGAACCAGCGCGGATTCGCCAAGTCCCATGGCTACGACAATGGGAACATGGCGAAGCATGTCGCCTTCGCGCCGCGCATGTCGCTCACCGGGATGAACGCCGACGAGTGGCACCCCACCAAGCCCGGCGCAGACACCGCGATCGTGCTCGCGATGGCGAACGTGCTGCTGAGCGAGCGGAGCGGCAATCCGGCCGATTCCAACGCGCTTCGCGGCGCGCTCGGGGCGTTCACCCCGGAGAAGGCGCAGGAAGCCAGCGGTGTCGGCGCCGAGGTGATTCGCCGGGTAGCGCGCGAGTTTGCTTCCGCCAAGCCCAGCCTTGCCGTAGCGGGCGGGATCGGGAACCAGCATCGCGCCGCCGTTGATCTTTGCGCGGCGGTCAACCTGCTCAATTACATCGCCGGGAACGTCGGGACCACGGTCAACTTCGGCTCCGACCTCGACGGTGGTGAAGGCTACGGCGCCCTCGAAGCCCTCGGCTCCGACACGGACGGCGGGCGGGTCTCGCTGGTGCTCGTCCACGAGGCCAACCCGATCTACTCGCTGCCGGCCAAGGGCGGCTTCGCTGCGAAATTCAAGAAGGTTCCCTTCAAGGTCTCGACCTCGCTCTACCTGGATGAGACCGCCGCGTTGTGCGACCTGCTGTTGCCCGGCTTGCACGCCCTGGAGCGCTGGGACGATCTCCGGCCTCGCCGCGGGGTAATCGGCCTGATGCAGCCGGTGATGCAGCCGGTCTTCAACGGCATGGCGACCGGCGATGTGCTGCTCAAGACGGCGCAGAAGGCCGGTGGCGCCTTCAGCCGCTTCAATGCTCCGTCCTGGGAGGCCTACCTCAAGACCCAGTGGCAGACCGTGGCGCGCGCGCAGGGCGCGACCGATACCGAGAGCTTCTGGCGCGCCGCGCTGCAGCGCGGCGGGGTGTACACCGAAGCGCCGGTGACACCGGTGCGCCTCGCAGCCAACGCTGGTCAGATCGGTTCGACCCCGGCGTCTTTCGATGGCAGCGAGGGGGGAGACAGTTACTGGTTCGCGCCCTACGCCTCGGTTCTGGGCGATGGCCGCTTCGCCAACCGTCCGTGGCTGCTCGAGCTGTCCGATCCAGTCACCAAGATCACCTGGCACTCGTGGGTTGAGGTTCATCCCGAGCTGGCCAAGCGCCTCGACGTGCGGGAAGGGGAAATCCTCCGGCTCTCTTCTCCCCACGGAAACATCGAGGCTCCGGTCTACATCTATCCCGGAATCCACCCTGACGTCGTCGCGGTCCCGCTCGGGCTGGGACATACCGCTTTCGGCGATTTCGCCAAGGACCGTGGGGTCAACGCGCTGGACCTGCTCGATGCCAAGGATGGGGAGGGATTCCTGCCCTACCTCGCGACTCGCGTCACCCTGAGCAAGACCGGGCAGTACAAGAAGCTGGCGAAGACCGAAGGCACGACCCGCCAGCTTGGTCGCGGGATCGCAGACGCGATGACGTTGGACCAGGCCAAGAAGGGCCTCACTCCCGCGCTTGCGCTCGAGGAACAGGGCCACGAGGAGCACGAGATCAATACCGAGCGCGAGGTCGAAGCGATCCACGGCTTCCGGGAAAGCCAGCTGGAGAAGCGGAAGCACGGCGCCTACGTCGGCGACCAGCCCATGTGGGGCATGGCGATCGACCTCGCCAAGTGCACCGGATGCTCTGCCTGCGTCACCGCGTGCTACGCCGAGAACAACATCCCCTATGTGGGCGAGGATGAAGTCCGGCGGGGTCGCGAAATGACCTGGATCCGCATCGAGCGGTTCTGGGAGGGCGGGGGTGATACCGGCGATCCGCTGGAGACGCGGGTCATTCCAATGCTATGCCAGCACTGCGACGCGGCGCCCTGCGAGCCGGTCTGCCCGGTTTACGCCGCGTACCACACGCCCGACGGTCTGAACGGGCAGATCTACAACCGCTGCGTGGGCACCCGATACTGCTCCAACAACTGTCCTTACAAGGTTCGGTACTTCAACTGGTTCGCCTACGCGAAGAAAGCGTTCCCCGAACCACTCAACCTGCAGCTCAATCCCGACGTGACGGTCCGGGCCCGCGGCGTGATGGAGAAGTGCACGATGTGCGTCCATCGGATCCGGGGCGCCCAGAATGCAGCGCGCCTGGAGGGCAGGGAACTCAGAGAGGGCGACGTCAACACCGCCTGCGCTCAGGCCTGTCCCTCGGACGCCATCGTCTTCGGCAACATGAAGGATCCCGGCAGCAAGGTGATGGCGCTCAAGACCAACCACCGCGGCTACCATGTCTTCGAAGAGATCAACGTGCGGCCGGCGATTACGTATCTGGCCAAGGTTCTCCACCGGACGGAGGCCTGAGCAATGGCCGTTATAGCGCACGACCCGCAGCATCCGAATCAGACCCACGCCGAGGTCACCCGCGACGTCGTCAACACGCTGGGGACCGCGGACCGGGGTTATTTCATTGCGCTCGGTGTGGCGGTGCTCTGCTTCCTGGTGGGCATCGGCACCTTCACGATGCTACTGAAGGATGGGTTGGGGCTGGCGGGCTACTCACCGCCCGTCATGTGGGCGGTCTACATCACGACCTTCGTGTTCTGGATCGGTATCGGCCATGCGGGAACACTGATCTCGGCGATCCTGTTCCTGTTCCGCTCCCCGTGGCGCACCGCGGTCTACCGGGCCACCGAGGCGATGACGGTGTTCGCCGTGATGACGGCGGGCCTCTTCCCGATCATCCACATCGGCCGCCAGTGGTTCTTCTACTGGCTGCTTCCGTATCCCAATGCCCGGTTCCTCTGGCCCAACTTCAAGTCGCCCCTGATCTGGGACGTCTTCGCGATCTCCACCTACCTCACGGTCTCCACCACGTTCCTGTGCGTGGGGCTGGTACCGGACATAGCCGCGGCGCGCGACAAGATGCGGGGATGGCGGCACAAGGTGTATTCGTTTTTCTCGCTGGGATGGAAAGGCACCGACAATCAGTGGCGCCATTACACCCGTGCCTACCTCTACCTCGCGGCGCTCGCGACTCCGCTGGTGCTGTCGGTGCACTCGGTGGTGTCCTGGGATTTCGCGATGAGCATCATCCCGGGATGGCACGGGACCATCTTCGCTCCCTATTTCGTCGCCGGCGCCATCTACTCCGGCGTTGGCATGGTGCTGACGATCCTGATCCCGCTCCGCAAGGCGCTCAAGATCGAGCACATGATCACCGATTACCACTTCGACAATCTGGCGAAGCTGACCCTGCTGACCGGGTCGATCCTGTTCTACGCCTACGCGATGGAGTACTTCATCGCGTGGTACAGCGGCAACCCGTTCGAGCAGGAGACGTTCTGGTGCCGTGCTTTTGGTCCCATGTGGTGGGCCGGCTGGACCATGATCATCTGCAACGCGTTCGTGTCCCAGCTCTTCTGGTTCCGGAAGATCCGCACCAACCTGACGGCGCTCTTCGTGATCTCGATCTTCGTCAACATCGGGATGTGGTTCGAGCGGTACGTCATCATCGTCTCGAGTCTCAGCAACGATTATGACCCGTATGCCTGGGGCCAGATGACCCCGACCTGGGCCGACTGGGGCATCCTGCTCGGCTCCTTCGGCTGGTTCAGCATGTGGTTCCTGCTCTTTGCCCGGACCTTCCCGGTCGTGGCGATTCAGGAGTTGAAGGAGATGATTCCGATGCCGCGGTTGAGAAAGGTAGGCCACTGATGGCCAAACCCGTTCCCGGCGTCCTCGCAATCTTCGAGCACATCGACGCGGCTTGTGACGCCATCAAGTCACTACGGGCTCAGGGCAAGGGAAACTTCACGGTCTATTCCGCGGCGCCGAATCACGAGCTGGAGGAAGCCCTCGGCGTGACCAACAGTCCGGTCCGCCTTTTCACCCTGATCGGCGGGATGACCGGGTGTCTAGCTGGAGTGGGCATGACCTTCTGGATGTCGCTCGACTGGCCTCTCCTGGTGGGCGGCAAGCCCATCGCGACCGTCCCGCCCTACGTGGTATTCATGTTCGAGCTGATGGTGCTGATCGGCGCACTCAGCACGGTCACCGGACTGGTACTGCTCAGTCTCACCAAGCGGACCACCGGCCTGGCCTATGATCCTTCCTTCTCGGACGACCGGATTGGCATCTTCGTGCCGGCCGTCGGCGGGACAGGGTCGGACATCGAGCGGATCGTGCGGGACGCGGGTGCGGTGGAGGTGCGCAATGCGGCGTAAGACACTGCGCGCGTCCGCAATAATCTTGCTGGTGGGCCTCGGGGCATCGTGCGACTTCTACTACAACGACGTGCCCTCGCCGGATGATGCCCTGCACCTGGTGCCCTGGTTCGACGCGATGATCTTCCAGCGCTCGATCTCTCCCTATCAGCGCGGCGACATCCCGCGGAATACCGTCCCGGGGACCGTGCCGGTCAGTGGTGGGGAGGAGAGCTGGCAGGTTGGAGACCCGCTGCAGCTGGCCTACGGTTTCGATCAGGCCGTGGCGGACAAGGTGGTGAATCCGCTCGCGGGGCAGCCGGCTACTGCCGTTGGCGATACCCTCTACCACACCTATTGCAGCGTCTGTCACGGACCGGTCGGGGCGGGCGACGGACTCGTGGGGGTCAAGATTGGTGCGCCGTCGCTTCTCACCGATCGGGCCAAGGGATACACCGACGGCTACATCTACAGCCTCATCCGCTACGGCCGAGGGGTCATGCCGCTCTACGGCGACAAGGTCCGCGGCGAAAATCGGTGGCAGATCGTGAACTTCGTCCGCCAGCTCCAGGGATCCGGGCCGGCTCCCGCCCCGGGAGGAGCCCAATAATGGCCAGCACAGTCGTACGGGAAACTCTCGCAATCCGGGCGCTCTCGGCACGCTACAGTCTTTTCGTCGGCGTCGGAGCGGTGTTGAGCGTGGTCGGTCTGATCCTGCTCGGCATTTCCCTTACCGGCGCTCAGGCCGATCGAGCCTGGCACCTCTTTCACGTGAACTGGGTCTTCTTCACCAGCCTCACCGGGGGCAGCATGGCCTTCGTGGCGGTGCAGAAGGTGACCAAAGCGAAGTGGTCCGGCCTGATGATCCGGTTCTCCGAGGCCGCCGCCTTCCTGTTCTTCCCCATATCGCTCATTGGATTCCTGCTGATCTTTACCGTCGGCTACAGTCACATCTTCCCGGCGATGCAAGGGCTGGGGCACGCGAAAGAGCTCTGGCTATCGCACAGCTTCATGTTCTGGCGGCTCTTCATCGGCCTCTGCCTGCTCTACTATCTGGGCTATCGGCTGATCCGCGCGGACATGATACCCGACATGTTCGAGACCAAGGCCCTGCTCACCGGCCGGCGCCGCACCATGTACGATCGCTGGACCGCGGGCTATGACGACTCGCCCGAGGCCAGGACGCGGAATGATCACACCATCTATACCCTCGCTCCGGCGTATGTGGTGGTCTATGCCATCGTCTTTACCTTGGTGGCATTCGACATGGTCATGGGTCTGCAGCCCCACTGGTTCTCCAACCTGTTCGGCGGCTGGTTCTTCATGGGCGCGTTCCTGGGAGCCCATACCCTTCTCGCGCTACTGATGCTCTACGGGCGCAACGAGGTGGGAATCGCCGCTTTCGTCTCTCCCAAGCAGCGGCACGACCTGGGCAAGCTCTGCTTCGGCTTCACCGTATTCTGGGCCTACCTCATGTGGGCTCAGTTCCTGGTGATCTGGTACGGCAACCTTCCCGAGGAAACTGGATTCCTGTTTGCCCGGCTATGGGGTCCCTGGCGCCCGATCGGCAGCACCGTGTTCCTCGGCATGTTCGTCATTCCCTTCTTCGGCCTGCTCGGCGTGCTGCCCAAGAAGGTGCCGTTTACCTTCGCGCTCTTCACCTCGATCAGTCTGGTGTCGCTCTGGCTGGAGCGCTATCTCGACGTGATGCCCTCGGTGACTCGAGAGCCGGGTCCGGTGTTCGGCATGCCGGAGCTCGCCTCGACCGCCCTATTTCTGGGACTCTTCCTGCTCTGCTACGGGATCTTCGCTCGCACCTTCCCGATGGTCTCCCCCCGGCTCGCCGAAATCACGCTGGATCGGGAACGCGGACATTCACATCAGGAAATCACCGGCGAGTTCGAGCATGAAGAGGCGCCGGGGGATTATGTGGCCGCGGACGTGATTGATCGGAGGCATAAGCAGCGGTAAAGCGGGGAACGGGGAACAGGGAACGGGGAACAGGGAACGGTTGCTCGTAAAACAATCAGCCCTCCGTTGGCGCTTCGCCAAGGAGGGCTGTGATATTTTTCGGCTGGCCCGTTCCCCGTTCCCGCAGTCTAGTATCGCCTCCGCACGCCCCCACGCGAAATCATCAGGTTCCCGAGCACCTTCGAGGGCCCGGTCACGGCGAGCATCCGGTCTCCCTGGCGCAACGTCAGGGTCATTTTGTCCGGCTGGTTTCCGTTCGCAGTGTCCGGTTGGCGGCTTGACGCGTCCTCCGCCTCCTGGTTGGCAATCAGCGAGGAGACTTTGGCGGCCGGACCCTCGATAGTCCGGATGAGCTGACCGTCTTCCAACTGCTGATCAACCGCGGTGACTTCGGCACCTGCCTCGCCGGGCTGTACCTGCACCTGGATCACCGGCAACCCGGGGACGCGAGCGAGCTGGCCGGGAGTCGACGGCTCCAGCCCGTCTACGCCGACGCTACGCCAGAAGCCCTGCAGGTTGCCGCCGCTCACCGCGGGCTGGCTCTCTACCGAGAACACTTCCCGAGACGCCTGGTCGGTTCCCTCCGGAGCCGGCGCGTAGGACGCCACCATTACCTCGGCCGATTCGTCCGCCACCTGGAACGCTGCCACCGGCAGACGGGCCGAAGTCGGCTCGCGAAGTGCCACGGCTTGCCTGGGGCGGGTCGACTGAGGCTTGGTGGTCTGAATGGCAGGAAGGGTGGCGGGACGGGCATCGGATGGGAGCGGGCGAATCGCGACCGGCGCGACGACGATCGGCGCTTCGGTGTCGAGTCGGACCACTTGGGAGTGGACCCGCTGATTTACGCTCCAGCCGAGGCCGGCCGCCACGATCAGGCTGGCGGCCCAACCGGCCCGCACCGTCCACTGGCGACGCCACCGGCGTTCCGCTTCGTAGCGGTCGCTCAATGTGGCGAAGCTTGGCGGCACAATCGGTCCGGGACCCAGACGGGCGAGCAGGGCGGTGGTGCGGTCCCTGAGCGCCGCCGTGTCATCCCGCAGCGCGCTACAGCCGGGACATTCGGCGAGGTGGCTCTCGATCTCCACGCACTGAGAACGGCTCAGCGCCTGGTCGAGATAGGCATGCAATTCTTCGTCAGGAATGTGCCGCACGGCTCTGCTGCTCCATTCGATCATATGCGTCGACCAACCGCTTCCGGGCCCGGGCCAATGTCGTGCCCACAGCTCCCAGAGCAAGTCCAGTTTGCTGGGCGATTTCGGGATAACTCATACCTGCGTCCCATAGCAGCAGCACCTCCCGGTCCCGCTTGGTGAGAGCTCCCAACGCCGCTTCCACCTTCGAACGCCGTTCGTCCTGCTCGACCGTCTCTTCCGCGGAGGGCTGAATCGACGGGAGGGTTACCGGGTCGTCCTTCAGCAGCGTCAGGTGCCGCTTGCGCCTCACCGCGGCGCGAGCTTCATCCCGCGCCAGGTTCGCTGCCACCGCAAACAACCAGGCCCGCGGCTTCTCCGGCCGGTGGGCCATGAGCCGCATAAAGACCTCCTGGGCCAGATCCTGTGCTCTATCCGCATCCCAGACCCGTCGGTACAGAAAACGTACGACGGTGGGGTAGGTAGTGCGGTAGAGTTCCTCCAGTTCATCCGCCATCGGCTTTTCTCCGGAAGTCCCGCGGCTCCAAGGTTGACGCGGAACTCCGTTTGACCCACACACTTGACTGTTTGTGCTGCTACAACTTTTTCTTTCTTTTCCGGCCCGAGGAGGGCCCGAAAACACATCCCGGATGCAGCCCCTTTCCCTTGGGGGGCCAGTCGCTGCACAGGTCGGGTTTGGCCGGACGGCCATCCTCCCTGGTGCGGCCGTGGAGCGAGCAATTCCGGGTGCCGGCCTCGAGATACCCGCAGGCCGAGATGATTTCGGCCTCCAGGGAATGATCCCCCTCCCTGGTGACCTTACAAAGATAGGGGGAGCGACGGGAACGAACGAGGGCCTCCAACTCCACGTTGTCGCGCTCGCACAGGATCTCGACCTGGAGGTCCCGGCAACAGGCAGCTCCACGACGGTTGTCGGCAGTGGAACACGGGGCAGTGGCGCAGGGGTTCTCTCCCTGCAACACGGGGAGGCTTCGTCGCACGTTTGGGAGGACCTTCCTGACCGGCCGGTGACGCTGGATCACCTGAAACCGGTCGGGGCCCAACTGACGGGGCTGAGGGGCTCCGACCGTGACCGGAGGCGCCGGGCCTTCAAAGCCGTGGATCTGACAGCGCGCTTTGCCGGTCGGCGCCTCCTTCAAATACCGGCATGTGACGTGGAGCACCGCCGGAACGAGCAAATCCTGCCCCTTTATGCGAAGTTCGCCGAAGGTAACCTGCGCTGTATGCCCCAGCAGCCAGGTTGATTCATGATCCAGCGAGTCGGGGCCTTCTTCGAGGCTTCCTATCTTGAGGAGCACAGGGAGCTCACGACACTGTTTTCCCAGGCCGGAACACGAGGGCACAGCCCTCCCATTTTCAGACCGGCTCGCTATCTTTGTGCCCGAATTCACAAGCCCGCTCTCAAACACTCTGATGGAGGATGGTCGCAATGCGTGTGACTTCTCTCGCGGCGGGGCTGCTGCTCGCTGTTGCCGCGTGCGGTGGTGAAAAGAAGGCCCCGGAGCAGACCGCCGCGGCGGACACGGGTGCCGCCATGGCTCAGACCCCGTCGGGCCAGCAGGCGATGGCCGCCGCCGGCAACACGGTTGACGTGAACATGGATTTCGACGGCAAGGTCGGCAAGTTCGATCCCGCGAGTGTCACCATCAAGTCCGGCGACGTCGTGCGCTTTCATAACCACTCCGGCGGCCCGCACAACGTCGCCTTCGATAAGGATAGCATCCCGGCGGGCGGGCAGCCGGTTCTCGATAAGGCGATGAAGGACGTGATCGCTCCGCTGACGGGTCCGATGCTGGTCCAGCCCGACCAGACCTACGAGATCTCCTTCGCGGGCGCTCCGGCGGGAGTGTACCACGTCCATTGTACTCCTCACCTGGCCTTCAACATGCGGGGCACGATCACCGTTCAGTAGGTGTGACGAGGAGTCAGGACTGAGGACTGAGGTTTTGAGAGTCGAGGACCGAGTGTGAGGCGCGATGCCTCGCCTTGGTCCTCGATTCATTTTCCTCCCCGCCACGTTCCGCCCACCAGCCTGTTCCGATCACCAGCAGCCCAACCGCTCCCCCGGCCAAGGCATCAACTCCGTAGTGCATCTGGCAGTAGACCACTCCGATACAAAGAAGGATCGACGGCACCGTCAGTACCCATCCGATCCATCGGGCCCCGAGAAATCCCGCCACCGTGGCAACGAGCGCGGCTGCCACGTGAGACGAGGGGAACGCCGCGCCATAGGAACTCCCACGGGCAAGTGTTGCATAGACCAGCCTGGCCATTGGATTGTCCACGATCACGGGGTCGGGTCGTGGAAAATCGTAGTACGGTCCGGCTACCGGAACGGCAAGGAACAGGACATAGCAGCCGAGGAATGTCGCTGTGAGCCACAGGACCGAGCGGCGGCAGGCTTCGATCCGCCCCGTGAACAGGAAGTACAGCACGGGTACCGCAACGATCGGGTAGTAGGCGAAGTAGGACGCGTGGAAGAGGGTCGAGAGAAACGGGCTGGGGTGCGCCTGCCACCATTCCCGCGAGATCTGACCGCCGAACAACACCCGGTCGGCATGCATGGCCCACTGATCATGGGTCGGGATGGCTCCGAAATTGTTGAGGAGATCCAGCGCACCATAGGTCGAGGTGAGCAGGACCAGGGGGAAGATCTCGCGGAGTCCCGTTCCGATCGGCCCCAGCTTCGCCCGCGCGAACAGCCCAATCAGCAGGAGGTAGAGCGCATTGGCCAGGAGCACCCACGCACACGCCGGCTGATTCTCGAGACGGATCAAGGCCAGGACGCTGGTGATCACGAGATAACCGCCCACCAGGTACTCGAGCGAACGGACGCGATGCCCGGCTTCTACCTGCATCAAAGCCATCCTGCGTCCCGGTACCACTGCGCCGTGCCCGCAAGCCCGATTGCCAGATTCTGGGCCGGCCTCCACGCGGTATCGCGCATCAGAGCGGCTGGATCTCCGGTCCAGGCCGGCTGGTAGAACTCGTTCGCCTTGTCCGGTGTCAGAATTGTGGGCTTTTTGGTGGCCCAGGCCCAGGCGCCGGTCGCGCCGAGGGCAACGACGGCGAGCCAGTTGGGCAGCTTGATCACCCTCACTTCGCGATGCATCGCGGCGGCAACGGCATGGGCGAATTGTTCACTGGTAAAGACCTCAGGGTGACAGGCGTAATAGGTCTTACCCACCGTTGCAGCGCTGGTGGCGGCGAGCATCAAGGCCCGCCCAAGGTCGGGGCCAGTCACCGCAGAAAGCTCCTGTCGCCCATCTCCGAATACCGGGGTCAGTCCGCTGCGAACCAGCTTGAAGACCTTGAACACCTCTGTATCGCGCGGACCATAGACCATCGGCGGACGAATGATGGTCCATGGAAGGGCTGAAACGCGAACGACAGCCTCGCCGGCGAGCTTGCTCCGGCCATACGCGGTCACTGGACGGGGAGGTTCGTCTCCCTTGAGAGGCCGCCCCCGCTCCGAAGCGCCGCCCGCCGCCATGCTGGAGACGAGGACGAATCTCGGCGGCTCACCGCCGCGATGGGAGGGCTCCGTCGAAAGAGATGAATGTACGGCAGCGAGGAGATTGTGGGTCCCATCTCGATTGGCGCGGAGGAAGTCCGCCTCGTTGCGCGCGGCGGTCACCCCGGCAACGTGGTAGATAACGTCCTGGTCCCTTACCGCGCTGACCAGGGCGGCTGCGTCGTACAGGTCGCCTGGGACCTGCCGGATCCCGAGTTGTGTGAGGAGTTTGGCTTTGCCGGGGGAGCGGACCAGCGCGGTGACTTCATCCCCATTCCCAACGAGTGCCTCGACGAGGTGACTCCCGACGAACCCCGTCGCCCCGGTCACCAGCGCCTTCATACCGGTCGATCGTACATGCGGTAGGTCTTATAGACGGTGAATTCCATCTTCTCGAGACCGGCGTTCATGGCCGGGTTGTCCTCGAGGATCCACCCCGCCTCACCCCAATAAATCTCCCGCTCCTTCGACTTGGTCCAGATCCAGTGATACAGCATCGCATCCACGCCCTTGCCTCTCCATTCCGGCTTGATGCCCAGGAGGAGGATGCGGAGCCGGCGGAGCCGGTTGAAGCGAAGGGTCAGGAGAAGGTCCGCCAGGAGAGCCGGCGTGAGCCGGCCGGATCGATGTCGCCGAAAGATCGCATTGAGATCGGGCAGGCACAGGCCGAAGCCGATGATTTCGCCGTTGTGTTCGGCGAAGGGAATCAATTCCGGTATCGCAATCGGTTTGAATTGGTCTGCCAGGTGATCCAGCTCTTTGTCAGTCATGGGGACGAAGCCCCAATTCTTCTCCCAGGCCTGGTTGTAGAGAACCTTGATCTTCTCTACTTCATTCTTGAAATCGGCCATGTTGAATGGCCGGAGGGTGACGCCCTGGCGTTGCCGGATCAGCTCGGTGCCTCGCGCCAGCCGCTCAGGGACCGGGACATACGACGCCTCAGATCCGCCGCGGTACACCAGCAGGTCCTTGGCCTTCTTGAATCCTTCGGCTTCGATTAACCGCCGGTACCAGGGAGGATTGTGCGGCATCATCAGGGTGGGCGGAGTGTCGTAGCCGTCCACCAGGAGGCCGCATTCGTCATTCACAGAAAACGATGCCGGCCCCCGCAGGGTATCGAAACCTCGGGCCCGGACCCATTCGGTAGCGGCGGCGAAGAGAGCATGGATGGCTCCCTCATCGTATTCGCACTCGAAGAAGCCGAAGAAACCGACTTTGTCCTGATGGGTCTCGTTGTGCAGCTGGTTAGCGATGGCGGCGATCCGGCCCACCACCCTCCCACCGCGCTCCGCCAGGAAATACTCGGCCTCGGCGTGCTCGAAGAAGGGATTCTTCTTGCGGTCAAGCAGTTTCCGCACGTCCATACGCAACGGCGGGACCCAGTGCGGGTCCCGCGCGTAGAGTTCGTAGGGCAGTGCGATGAAGCGATCCAGATCGGCCCGGCCCTGAACGGGCCGGACCTGAACGTCTGCTGCGGTCAGATGACCCCCAGCTCGCGTCCGATCGAGGCGAACTGCTCCAGGCAGAAGTCGATCTGGTCGAACGAGTGGGTTGCCATAAGGCTGGTGCGAAGACGGCACTGCGAAGGCGGCACCGCGGGCGGCGCAACGGGGTTGGTGAATACTCCGGCGTCGAACAGCTTGCGCCAGAAGATGAAGGTCTTCTCCAGCGGGCCGATCAGCACCGGAACGATCGGAGTCTCGGTTTCGCCGATGTCGTATCCCAGCTGCCGGAAGCCATCCTGAAGCCGGCGGGTGTTGGCCCAGAGGTTCTCCCGCCGCTCCGGTTCCGTCTTGATCACTTCGAGCGCCGCCAGCACTCCGGCCGTGTTGGCTGGCGGCAGGGAGGCCGTGAAGATGAGCGGGCGGCTGTGGTGCTTGAGATAGTGAATCACGCTCTCGGCGCCGGCCACGAAGCCGCCGATCGATGCGAGAGACTTGGAAAAGGTCCCCGCGATGATATCAACGTCATCGGTCATTCCGAAATGGGCCGCCGTGCCGTCGCCGTTGGGGCCCAGCACGCCGATCGAATGGGCGTCATCCAGGGCCAACGCGATACCGTACTTCTTCGCGATGCGAACCAGCTCCGGGACGTTGGCGATGTCGCCTTCCATGGAATACACGCCGTCTACGATGATCATGGCGCCGCGGCCGTTCCTGGTCCGCTCGATCATCCGCTCCAGCGCAGGAAGATCTCCATGAGTGAAGCGCAGGGTATCGCCGTAGGACATCTTGGCCCCGTCGACAATCGAGGCGTGGTCCAGTTTGTCCAGGTACACCACCTCACCCCGGCCGATGAGGCCGGAAATGAGGCCGAGGTTGGCCGAGTACCCGGTGGAGAAAACGAGGCAGTCTTCCTTGCCGAGGAATTCAGCCAAGGCGCGCTCGAGCTGGCCGTGCAGGTCGAGGGTGCCATTGAGAAACCGGCTGCCGGTGCAGCCCGATCCATAGCGATGAAGGGCTCGGGAGGCGGCTTCGAGAACCTTGGGGTGGTGAGTCAGGCCGAGGTAGTTGTTCGACCCCAGCATGATGCGCTTCTGACCTTCTATGACGACCGAGGTATCCTCGGAATCGGAAATCGGCTTGAAATAGGGATAGAGCCCGGCGGTCTGAATTTCTCGGGCTTTGGTGAACTGACGGCACTTTTCAAACAGAGCGACAGTCTGCAGAGTCTGAATATCCACGGTGCCTCGATTCAATCGCTGGCCGGATGAGGGATCGTCACTAACCCGTTACATTCTAACGGGTTGGACAACTCGACACAAGCTGGGGATTGGGGTTAGGCATTAACCCGTACCCCGCCGCGTCGTTACGGTCCCGCCCCGGCGTGGTTTTGCCGCTAACTTGAGCCTGAACTCAGCCCAAGCCGGTTTCTTTCTTGTCTAGCCGCTTTCGATACTTCTGTACCGTCCTTGGCCTGGTCGGATGCTTCTACCAGGTCAAGATTGGGTCGCTGGGGGGGCAGGAAGCATACCCGCGGTCCAGGATCGGGAGATTCGAAGTAGACGGGTTCGATTTCCGTCCCGAAGGGGCCTGGCGCACGGGCTCGGAGCGAGTGCGATCCAACCGGCTTGGGCTGCTCGGCCTGCGCGCTCTGTCGGTTCTGAACGGTCGTAGCGCCATGACGCGTGTCGCAGGCACCTATTTCGTTCCGGTCGTCCCGATCACCTTCAGCAACACGACTCCGCCATTCCCCGCCGCCCAGTACGAGAACGTCCTGTTCAACCCGTCGCCCACCAGCGAGCCGTACAGCGTCCGCAGTTACTACCAGGAGATGTCTCGGGGATCGGTCACCATCAGCGGGGTGGTGCTGGATTGGGTCGTGGCAGACAGCGCCGATGTGTACTACGAAGACGGTTGCAACGGCGTCGGCGTGAAGGTCTCATGCCCGCACGGCGGGCGCCCCTTCGTGGATCTGCTCCTCGAGGCGCTCAAGGCCAACGATACCGGCGCGCTGGATTGGGGGCAGTTCGACAACGACGGAACGGACGGTCTGCCGAATTCGGGGGATGACGACGGTGTGGTGGACTTCGTCACCTTCCTGCAGCCTAAGGTGGACGGCGCGTGTGGGGCGCCCGGCATCTGGGCTCACCGCTATTTCATGAGCGCCTGGAACGGCTCGCCATACAAAACGAAAAGCCCGCGGCGTGGTGCGGGAGGAGCAATCCTTCCCGGTCAGTTCATCCTGGTGGATGACTACACCATGCAGAGCGCGGTTGGCGGGACCACCGCGTGCAATGGATCCGCCATCATGCCGGTGGGAACGGTGGCCCACGAAACCGGGCATGCTTTCGGGCTTCCGGATCTCTACGACACCGACCTGCGCAGCCCGTCGGTAACCCAGGGAATCGGCGAATGGGGAATCATGGGGAGCGGCAACTACACCCAGCCCTACAGCCCGTCCCGCTTCGAGGCGTGGTCTCTCGCCGAGCTTGGCTGGGTGGCGATTGATACTCTGGGAACCTCGCGCTCGGTTCGGCTGAGTCCAGTCTCGACGAGCGATACTGTCCTCTATATCGGGGTCCCCAACACCGACGAATACTTCCTGCTGGAAAACCGGCAGCCGATCGGTAGCGACAGCGCACAGATCAATGAGGCGTGCGTGTTCGGTACCCGTTCCTGTGCCAAGGGGCCTGGTCTCCTGGTGTGGCACATCGATCAGGGGATCGTTGATGCCCGGGGATTCAGACTGGGGAACCGGGTCAACACCGGACGCATCCAGGGTGTAGCCCTGGTGCAAGCGGATGGCCTCAATCAGCTGC
>DATIOP010000021.1:0-1777 GCA_035472975.1 Gemmatimonadales bacterium | reverse complement strand
AGCGGTACAGCAAAGGGGACTTACGCGAGGTGTATTTCTACCGGTCACAGCTCAAGGGCCATACGGAGAAGGAGTATCACCCGGGGGAGTGAACGGGGAACGGGGAACGGGGACGGCCAGGAGCCTGAGCGAGGAGTCTGTCATTCCGAGCGAAGCGAGGAATCCGGTGCCCGGTTGGCATCTGGATTCCTCGTCGCTGCGCTCCTCGGAATGACAGCCGCCCCACCCGTTCCCCGTTCGTCGTCCCGGTTCCGCCTCCCCGTGGTTTTTAGCCCTGTTTCCCCGTAGGTTTCAGCTTCTCTCCCCCTGGGTCCACCATCAGTCTCGAGCCCCGGCTGCAAACTGCTCTGGGTGATACCTACCGCGTCCTAAAGGAACTGGGCGGCGGAGGGATGAGCCGTGTCTTTCTGGCCGAGGAAACCCGGCTGGGGCGGCAGGTGGTCATCAAAGTTCTCCCCCCCGACATGGGCGCCTCGGTCAACGTCGAGCGCTTCGAGCGGGAGATCCAGCTCGCTGCCCGGTTGCAGCACCCGCACATCGTCCCGCTCCTCGCCGCCGCCGCTTCGGGCGATCTGCTGTACTACATCATGCCGTACATCGCGGGCGAATCGCTCCGGGCCAAACTGGCACGGGAAGGGGAGCTGCCGGTCGGGGAGGCCACCAAGATCCTGCGCGAGGTGGTGGACGCTCTTTCCTACGCGCACCGCAACGGCGTGGTGCACCGCGACATCAAGCCGGACAACGTCCTGCTCTCGGATGGGCACGCGGTGGTCACCGACTTCGGTGTCGCCAAGGCGGTTACAGCGTCCAGCGGCAAGTCCTCCCTGACCTCACTCGGCGTGGCACTGGGGACGCCGGCGTACATGGCTCCCGAGCAAGCGGCGGCCGATCCCCACGTGGATCATCGCGCCGACATCTACGCCGTGGGTGCCTTGGCGTACGAGATGCTCACCGGCCGCACCCCGTTCGTCGCACCAACACCGCAGGCCCTGCTCGCCGCCCACATCACCCAGGCGCCCGAACCGGTTACCAGGCACCGGCCCGCAGTGTCCCCGCCCTTGAACGGCGTTCTGATGCGCTGCCTCGAGAAGCGGCCCGCGGATCGGTGGCAGAGCGCGGGTGAGCTGCTGGTCCAGCTCGAGGCCGCGACAACGCCCAGCACAGGCGGCATGACTCCCACGGGAACCACGCCGGTTGTCTCGAGCGGCACCGAGGAGGCGATTCGAAAGAGTCACCCGCTCAGAGTCGGGTTGCTGTTCGGGGCCGCCTCGCTGGGTATGCTGGGTCTCGTTTACCTCCTGGTCCACCAGCTCGGCCTGCCCTACTGGGTGTTCTACGGCGCCATCGCTCTGCTGCTCATCGGCCTGCCGATCATACTGATCACCAGCCGGTTCGAGAGGCGTCGTGCGCTGGCGCGGGCGAGTGGGCGAGTCTCGGTTACGCCGAGCGACAGACTGCATGGGTTGTTCACCTGGAAGAAGGCGATCCAGGGCGGCATCATGGCCTTCGCGGCGCTGGGAGTCATCGCCGTCATCTACACAGCGATGCGGCTCCTTGGCATCGGACCAGTCGGCACTCTGGTGGCCTCTGGACGGCTCAGCGAAAAGGACCGCCTCGTTGTCGCCGACTTCGAGAACCGGACCGCAGATCCCAATCTTGCCGGATCGATCACGGAGGCGTTCCGCATCGACCTCGGCCAGTCCGCTGTTGTCCGGATCATGACCACAGCGCAGATCAGCGACGCGTTGCAGCGGATGCAGCGCGATCCGAATACGCC
>DATIOP010000020.1:0-1738 GCA_035472975.1 Gemmatimonadales bacterium | reverse complement strand
TTAGCGCAAACCAGAGCGCCGTGACCAGTGGCCCCGGAAGAAGGGACCCCGCTTCATCCGCAAGATCGGGACGGGACAAATGTCCGGCACCCCGCGCGCCTGCCGGGACTACCTTCGCCATGGCCACCTGCTTAGCTCGGTCCGAAAGGGCATTGCCACCGAATCCGTCACGGCCAGTTGATGTCGTTCCCAGTCATCCGTCAGGTCGAAAAGCTGCTCCGTTCCGTCCCCGCCAAGGATGTAGCGCTTGCTCCCTTCCACCAATGAACGCATGTCCCCCCGGCTGACCGGGAACTGGGGAGGGGTTCGGATCCCTTTGCTAACCTCTGAAATGACAGGGCTTTGCGTACCGGGCTCAACCGATGGGCTCTCTCGCCAGAATCGGGCCAAGGAGGTTCCCGGGACGACCCCGGGTAGTCCGGCCAAGTCGGCCAAGGTGGCGGCCACATCCCGCAGGGTCACCGGCTGCTCCACCTGCGTTCCCTGCGGAGCCACCCCACGGTACACGACCAGGAGGGGGACCTGCACCGAGGGCCGGTAGAGCGAATTTCCGTGATCGAACAGGCCATGCTCGCCGAACTCCTCACCATGATCCGCGGTCAGGAGCACGATGGTGTGATCGAGCAGATGGCGACGATCCAGCTCCTCGATGAGCCTACCGATCTGGTCGTCGAGGTAGGCGAGGGCGCCATCGTATTGCTCCATCTCCCGGTCGACCACCGCCTGAGGAAGCGGACCGAATGGCCGACCTAGAAATCGATGGAGCGTGCTGCGGTTGTCCGGGCGGGGAGCGCCATAGCGACGGTCCCACGGCGACGGCGGGAGGTAGGGGCCGTGAGCGTCATAGTAGTTGAGGAACGCGAAGAACGGGCGATCCCCGCGCTGGTCTACCCAACTCAGGAAGCGGCGGTTGATGGACGGCGCGTCGATCCGAACCAGATGCTGGTCGGTACGCAGCAAGTCACGGACGAGGAGACTGTAGTCCAGCTGCCTCCCGATCGAGGTCGACTCGAGAATATCCCGGGGACGAAAGAGGTAGTCCTCGTAGTGAGCGAACCCCCGGTTGAGCCCGAATTCCCAGCTCAAATAACCGACGTTGGCAACGAACCCGCCGGTCGCATAGCCCTCGGCACTAAACCGCTCGGCCAGGGTGGGAACCTTGCGATCCAGCGGCTTGATCCAGTCCGCCGAAAGTTGGTGGGGATAATCACCGGTGAGCAGGCTCGCGTGCGAGGGCAGGGTCCACGGTGCAGTCGAAAATGCTCGATCAAACCGCACTCCGCGCTCTGCGAGACGGGTAAGCGATGGACTGGTGTCTCTGTGATAGCCGTAGAGGCTGAGGCTCTTCGCCCTCACCGTGTCGAGGATGATCAGGAGCACGTTAGGGCGATCCCCCGCCGCCGCGGGCAAACGCCCGATCGCGAGCCGCTCTCGAACGGAGTAGAAACCCACTGTCGCTACGGCGATCAGCGTCACACCAGCCACAAGCATTGCCAGAACAATCCCCGACCGCCGCACGAACGCTTCAGTTCTGCGCGAGACTATTCGGGCTGTCTGCCAGGCCAGGCCTGCTGCCAAGGCCAGGACTGCCACCTTGTGAAACCCCGGATCCATCAGCAACAATGCCGCGAAGCCTAGAAAGGCAAATAGGAAGTACACCAGTCGCGCCGGGACCAGCCTCGGCCAGAGTTGAGCGCACAATGCCAGAACCACCGCAGGTCCGGCGAAGAGGACCAGG
>DATIOP010000019.1:0-9026 GCA_035472975.1 Gemmatimonadales bacterium | reverse complement strand
TTCCCGACGCTGCCCCGTCCACCATCTCCCTTCTCCGTCTCGACACCGACTGGTACGAGTCGACCCGACACGAGCTGACCCACCTGTTCCCGCGACTCTCGCCGGGTGGCGTGCTCATCATCGACGACTATGGACACTGGCAGGGGGCGCGGAAAGCCACCGACGAGTACTTCGCCCGGCATAGTGTCAGGATGCTGCTCAATCGAATCGACTACACAGGCAGGATCGGAGTCAAGCTCGGCTGAACGCCGGCCCCGATTGCACGCGGCGCCCGGCTCAGCCGCCAGGCGAGCGGTTGTCCAGCGCGCGAACAGCCCTCGCCTCCGGATTCATTTCGCTCGGGTGTGCTCCGTGGAATACGAGTGCCGGCGAGGTCTGGTAAACGTTCCCGCGACCGAAGACCCGCCGGGTCAGTTGTTCCCCCACGCCGCTCGAGTAGGCCTGCTTTTCCCAGCGGCTCTCGGAAACCGGGAACACCCGGTAATCAAGCAGCTCGAACAGGGCACGATCCACGAAGAAACCCGATAGGTCGAACCATTGGGTGAGTCGCACGCCCGCGCCGACCTCGCGGCGGGTGAACTTGATCCATCGGCCCTCCGGCTCGTCATCCTTGGAGGCGAAGAGGTAGAGCACCCGGCGGTGCGGGTCGCCCGCCAACGCGTCGAAGCAGGCGTAACAGTCTCGAAGAAGGGTGTCAGGGAACTCGAGATCGTCCTGCAGGAACAGCACGTGGGCGGGATCGAGCAATCGCGCGCCGAGAAACAGCGTCTGATAGGTCTTCCAGTACCCCCGTTTGCCGATCGGCGACCGGGCGTCGAGCCAGGTGAGTCGCTCACCAAACAGAGCCTGCGCTCGTCGCTCGACCTCCGAGTACTCCGCTCTCCCCGCGTCCTTCACCACCATGACGTGCACGTTCAGCGGCCGCCCGGCCTTCGCGACAAGCTCGGGCAGTGCGGCAAGAATCCGGGCGCAGGACTCGGGGCGATTGTAGGTGGTGAGCGCCACCAGCAAATCGGTGCCGGTGCCGGCCGCGGACCGGAGTTGCGCGGGAGCGTCCTCCAGAGGGACGCCACCAGACAGGTACAGCTCCCAGAAGGCGCGGTCAGACGCTGTGGGCAGCAATGGCCGGTTGAGCCGCACTTCGAGCCACCGGATCACGTCGCCGGCCCGGCTCATTGATGGCGGCTCACAGCACGGGCCAGGATCTCAACTAGTCGATCGCTGAGCACGGCGACATCGTACTCCTGTTCCACCACCGCACGCCCGCGCCGGCCCATTTCCGCCCACGACGCCGGCGCCTCGGTAAGCCGGCGAAGCGCGTCGCCCAGCGCCTCGGGATCCCGCTCCGGCACAAGCAGCCCGGTGACCCCGTTCTTCACCAGCTCGGGAATGCCGGAGTGAAGCGTCGACACCACCGGTAACCCGGACGCCATCGCCTCCATGATCGCCACCGGTGTGCCTTCCTGGTCGCCGTCGGCCGCCGTAACACTCGGCGCGAGAAACAGGTGCGCCTCGTCCAGCAGCTGGCGCACCTGCTCGCGGGGAAGCGCACCGTGCATCACAACGCTCTCGCCAAGCTCGAGTTCTGTGCGCAGCGATTCAAGTCGGGCCCGGAGCGGGCCGTCGCCGATGATGTGCCACACGGCCTGCGGAGCCTGCCGGCGGAGCCGGGCAAACGCGTGCATCCCCGTCTCCATTCCCTTCTTCTCGACCATGCGGCACACACTCGCGATCCTGGTCACTCCTCCGGCGATCTTCGTCCGTTCACGGAATGCGAATCGCCGGGTGTCCACACCCAGGCGCTGCACCACGATCTTCTCCGGCGGGCAGCCGATCGCGATCAGCTTCCCCCGAAAATAGTCGCTCAGCGGCAACATCAGCTCGCCGTGGCGGATGAGCCGTGCGTAGTAGTCGGGCCGTTTCTGCCGGAGAATGCGGGACAGGTCGTAACCGAGAAACGTGGTCAGCAGCGGCACCCTCAGCCCGCAGGCCGCGCGGACCTGCTCCGCGAGAACGCCGTTAGTGCCGAACTGTGCGAGGAAGACGTCGGGTGCTGGAGCCGTGCGCACCGCCGTCATGCGGGACCACAGGCGAACCGGGTTCTGCCGGCGCAGAACGGCCGTCAGGCACGATCCCAGGTCCGCGGTCGTGCGGAGCGGGTGACTGACGAGAAGGTGGCCGGTTCTCGAGAGCGCGGAGCGGCTGTCGCTCACGCGACCTTCCCAGTACGTCACCCGTCCCGTCAGCCCATACTCGTCCACCGACGCGTGTCGCGGAGCCCGGGAGTTCCTGGGGGGGCGGGCGAAGATCATGATCTCGTGTCCCCGATCGAGAAGCCCGGTCATCTGATCGAGGATGAACGTCTCCGACAGCTCCGGAAACCCGCCGACGACAAATGCAACCCGCACGTCAAGTCTCCCGGTCGCGCTGGGGCAACAGATCGGCGAATCGAAGGTGCAGGGCTAAACCGAGGTAGAGGGTGTAGGTGCCGAGTCCAAGCACGATCAGGGAGACCAGGGTGAGGAGCGGAGATCCGATCACCGGCCTGAGCATCGAGCCGAGCGCGAGTACGGCCACCATGAGCGCCACGCCGAGGGCGGGTGGCGTGACGGCGCGAAGCATGCCGGCAGGCGTGATGGGAGCGAGCCAGCGGACCATGATGAAGTCCGCCACGAGCGGGACCGGATAGCTCAGCAGCCACGCCCAGGCGACGGCATACGAACCAAGGGCTGGAGGCGCGAGCCACAGCGCCAGCGAGAAGCCGAGCACCAGCGTTGCACCGGAGATCATGGTGTCGTAGAGCGAGTATTGCGGCTTGCCGGCCACCAGATAGATCTGGGGGAACAGTTGAGTGATGCCGCGGAGCAGGCTGGCCCAGCACAGAATGGGAACCAGTGGTGCCGCAGCGATCCACCTGCCCCCGCCGATCATGTCGAGCAGGTCGACGGACGCGAAGCTGAGCAGCGCGGTCACCGGGCCGACGATCAGCACCAGCGAACGCGCACTACGGTAGAAAGCCTCGCGCAGGTGGATGAGGTCGTGACGCAGTTTCGCATAGATCGGGAGCTGCACCCGGCTCACCAGATTGAATACGATTTCGAGTGGTGCCATGCCCAGATCGAAGGCCACCCGGTACACTCCCAGCGCCTCTTTCCCGAGCACCCGGCCGATCAGCAGGAAGTCGGCATTCCGATAACCGGCGTAGAGAACGGAGCCCACCGCGAGCGGGGCGCCGAACTTGATGGATCGCACGGTCGACTGTACGGACAGGGTCCACGCCGGGCGGAACGGTGAGAACCACCAGAGGGCGAGAAGCAGGCAGGCGCCCCGCGCGACATTCGCGATGACCAGTCCCCAGGCACCGAACCCCGCGACGACCAGGAAGACCTTGACCGACGCCTCCCCGAGGCTCGCGAGGGTCTGGGCCGCACCGGAGTCGCGGAACTTGAGGTCTCGGGAAAGCAGTTGGAGCGGGATCAGCGAGGCGCCGACGAAGAGCAGCTTGGAGCTGCTCACAACGATCATTGGCGCGAGCCGAGCGTCTCCGTAGAACTGAGCCAGCGCCGGCGCGGCGAGGGCCATGATCGCGATCGCGACGAATCCGAGCAGCGTGGAGAACCAGAAGAGTCCGCTCAGCTCCCGGTGGGTCAGATCGTGCTGGCGCACCGCCACGATGCCAACGCCGAGTCCGTTGAAGGCCTCGAGCACGACGGCGATGCTCCACGACACGGTCGCGAGCCCCACATCCCCCTTGGTGAGGAACTGCAGGACCAGAAGCGTGGCCCCCACGTCCAGGAGCCGCATGGCGAGGGTCGCGCCTCCCAGCCACCAGAGGCCACGCTTCAACTCATTGTGGGCATCAACCATTGGGCTCGATTCTGGCTCGCGGCGGCAGGCAGGATAGTCCACCCGCACCCGCGGTCACAAGCGGCTGCTGGCGTCCCTCCGTGGGCCCACCTACCTTGCCCGTCCCATGCCGCACGAAGCTCGGTCGCGGAGTCTGAACCTTCGCTACGTGTTCGACGAGCGGCTCCCCGGCACGGGAGCCGACACGGAACAGGTCGTCAACACGGTCGCTGCGCTCGGACGCCAGCAGGTCAACGTGCGGCTGCTCATTCCAGGGACCGCGACCGGAGCGGGCGACTTCGCCGCGCTGTCCGAGTACTACCACGTGACCGGCAAGTTCGGTGTGGATCTTCTCCGGATCGCGGCCGGACCGCGCGCCGTGGAGAAATGGTCGCACGCCGTGCGCGCGACGCGCGATTCTCGAGTGCAGGACGCCGACCTCATCTACACCAGAAATCTCCCGGCGCTTTTCTGCTTTCTCCGCCGGGGATACCCGGTCGCCTACGAGCACTTTCGTCCCTGGCCCGATCAGTTTCCCATCCTCCGTCCGGCCCTCCGCTGGATGTTCCGCCAACCCAATCTGGTGGCTGGAGTATTTCACTCGGCCCACACCCGGGACAGCTTCCTTCGCCTGGGCGCCCCGGCAGAGCGCTGTCTCGTCGCGCATAACGGCTGGGATCCTGCGCGCATGCGGCCCGAGCTGAGCAAGGCTGCCGCACGCGTCCGCATCGGCGTGCCGGAAACAGCGGCGATCGCGGTGTACACCGGCAGAATGAATCGCAAGAAGGGTCTCGACCTGGTGCTGGAAGCGGCGCGTCGACTTCCCGAAGTTCTATTTGTCCTGGTCGGGAGCGAAGGGGAGGGGCCAATCGAGACGGAGGCCCGAACCATCGCCAACACCCGCACCGTGCCGTGGCAGCGATTCGGCGATCTCGCGCCATATCTGTATGCTGCCGATGTGCTGCTCATTCCGCCGAGCCTTGAACCCTTGGAGCGTCACGGTAACACCGTCCTGCCAATCAAGCTGTTTCTGTATCTGGCCGCCGGACGGGCGATTCTGGCTCCAACCGCGCCCGATACCGCCGAGCTCTTGAGTAATGGGCACAATGCTGCGCTGGTTCCCCCGGGTGATATCGAGGCCATGGTGAATATCCTGCGTCGCCTGGTTTCCGACCCTGCCTATTCCAGCGGTCTAGGCGCTCAGGCCCGGGAAATGGCTCAGTCTCTGACTTGGGATCATCGAGCCGTCCGAATCCGGGATTTCCTCGCTTCGCGCCTCTCACTCGCCAGCTGTTAAGCCTAGCCCGGACAAGGGCCTGGAACCTGCCAGATGGGCTATGCCAGCGTGCAATCGAGGTTGATTCGACACGCGGGTTGAGTCGCAACTTTAGGCGTAAGTCTTTGCGATCTGTAGGTTTGGCGCGCTTCGCGGGAAGTTCCCCGTGCGAACACGTCTGCTAAGAGGCTGTGATGAAATCACACATCGCCATCCGCCACGGCACCAAGGTGTCGGTCGAATCGGGGCAGCTCAAACTGTTCTGCCCCGGTCCCGTTCTCACCAGCCAGCGGGTTCGGCATGCGATGTCTCGCGCCGACATCGCGCATCGCGACGATCTTTTCGTGGAGCTGCTGGATCGGGTGCGCGCCCGGCTCAAGGGCGTCGCTTCGGCGCCGGAGCACGAAGTGCTGGTGCTGGGGGGCGGCGGGACGGCCGCGACCGAAGCAGCATTCGCGACCTTCATCGCGCCGGAAGAGCGACTGCTGGTGGTTTCCAACGGCGCCTTCGGCGAGCGGATGGCGGAGATCGCGGTGGCACTGGGGATTCCGGTGAGCCACCTGCGCTATGAGTGGGGCGACCGGGTTGTGCTCGAGCAGGTCACCGGCATGCTCGAGGGCGACTCGCGGATTCGCGCGGTCGCGATGGTGCACCACGAGACTTCAGTGGGGCGGCTCAATCCGGTGGTCGAGGTGGGCCGCCTTCTCGCGCCGCGCCGCATTCGCTTCATGGTGGACGTGGTGTCGAGCCTCGGCGCGGAGGAGTTCGACACCGTGCGGGCCCGGGCCGGAGTGGTCATCGGCAGCGCGAACAAGTGCCTGCACAGCGTGGCCGGTGTCGGGTTCGTCCTGGTCAAGCACGATCTCTGGGAAGAGACCGAGCACGTGCGGCCCCGCTCGATGTACCTCGACCTGCGGCGCTATCGCGCGGCGGCGAAGGAGAGCGGGCAGACGCCCTTCACTCCTCCGGTCTCCGCGATTGCGGCGCTCGATGAAGCGCTCGCCGAGTTGGAGGACCAGGGTGGAACCTCGGCCCGCCGGGCGCGCTACCAGGCGCTGCACCAGCAGATCCGCGAAGGGCTCAAGACGCTCGGTTTCAAGCTCCGGTTCGAAACGCCGGGCAACGCCTGTTCGCTGACGGTGGCGTCGTTACCACCGGGCATGACGTTCGACGTGTTCTACGCCGGCATGCGCGACCGCGGCTTCCTGGTCTACCGTGGCAAGGGACCGATCAGCCACGACACATTCCTCGTCGCCAACATGGGTCACCTGGATTCGGCCATGGTTGACGACTTCCTCGAAGCGGTGGCCGAGGTGTCGGGCCTCGCTCCGCGCGAGACCCCGCTCCGGGCCAGACAACTTCCAGCCTGAATGCGGCGGCAGGCCGTTGTCCTCGTGGCGGGGAGCGGCCTGCGCCTTCGTCCCCTCACCGACAGTTCTCCCAAGTGCCTGCTCGAAGTGGGCGGCCGGACGATTCTTGAGCGGCTGCTGGAGCGCCTCGCCGAGGCCGGCGTCACCCGCTGCGTCCTGGTGACCGGCTATCTCGCCCACCGCATCGAAGAACATCTCGCGCAGCACCCACCACCATTCGAAGTCTCGTTCGCACCCAATCCGGATTACGCGACCACGAACAACGTGGTGAGCCTGCTCGCCGCGCGCTCTCATCTGGGACCCGGGTCGCTTGTCATCTGCGATGGGGACGTGCTGCTTTCTGGCGACGCGATCGGTCGTCTCATGGACGAGTCGGAGGCCTGTGCCCTTCTGGTGGACCAGGAGGCGCAACTCGCCGACGAGGAGATGAAGGTGATGCTCGATTCTCGCGGACGGGTAACAAGGCTCTCGAAGACGATCGATCCCAAGGTCGCGGCTGGAGAATCCATCGGTATTCAGAAAATCGGCGGTGCCGCTCTTGGGCGGCTCTGGCCCACACTGGATGATCTGGTGCGCTCGGGCCGGACCGACGTGTTCTACGAAGAGGGTTTTCAGCGGATGATCGACAGTGGTACCCCGTTCGGCGTGGTTCCGGTGAGCAGCGCCGAATGGACCGAGATCGACAGCTACGAAGACTTCGAAGACGCCTGCGCCCGCTTCGCCGGCCGCTGACCGGGAAAGGGAAGGGCGAGGTGAGCAAACCGGTCGAAGTCGAGGAGCTGGTCGACCTCCGTATCCATCGACCGCTGGCCGCACTACTCATCCCGCTGCTGGTCCGCACTCCAATCACTCCCAATCAGGTCACCCTTCTCAGCGGCTTCACCGGCATTCTAGCCGGCCTCTGCCTGGCCCTTGGTGTGACGCGGCCTGTCATGTGCCTGGTCAGCGGAGCCTTGCTCTTTCTCTCCGTGGTTCTCGATTGCTGTGACGGGCAACTGGCGCGGGCGAGGGGTATCTCCTCGACCACGGGTGCCATCCTCGACGGCATCGCGGATTATCTGGTAGGAATCGCCCTGGCGATCGGCGCGTCGTACTTCATGGTGATGCAATACCACAGCCTCTGGTTCGGCCTGCTGGGACTGGCGGGCGCGGCGAGCTCCGCGCTGCAATCGGCCTTGTTCGACCACGCCAAGACCCGTTACATCGCGCTGGTCGGCGGCGGGTACCTGGAGCGAGAGGAGGATGTGGCCGAAGTGGTTCGAAACCGGGAAGCGGCACGGGCCGCCGGTCGCTGGGGCGACGTGTTCCTCTTCTCGGTCTACGAACGCTATTCCAGGGCTCAGCACGCGGCACTCCGCATCGACCCGGTGAACGACCCCGTTGCCTACCGCAGCCAGAACGCCGGCCGAATGCGGGCCTGGACCTGGCTCGGGATCGGAACCCATTTTGCCCTCGCCTATCTGATTCTGCCACTCACGGCAGTCTGGCCGCACGCCATCGCCGTCTACATGGCATTCTGTGCGACGGCGCTCAACGTGTACCTCGCTGCCCTGGTGGCCATCGAGCCGCGACGGGTCGGCGAGTGATTCGTCACGCCAGGCTGATCGGTCCGCCGGCGGGCGATCCGGAAGCCGTGGTCGCCGGACTGCCCGTATTGTTGCGACAGCTGCTCTCGCTGCAGGACGCCGGCGTCTCCGAGGTTGAGGTGGCAGGTGGCGTGCCTGCAGCGTGGAAAAACGATTCCCGGCTCACCCTGCGGATCACGTCCGCCGGTCCGCCGGTCCGCCCCTTCCCTTCGCTCGGGGCACACTTGTCCGCCGGTCCGCCGGAGTTGACCGCGCATGTCGGACTCGTTTGGCATCCCGCGATCCCCAAGCGACTCGCCCAAGGCAGCGAAAGCACCGATATCGAAGTAGCGCCGCTCGAACCGGGTGAGTTCATCGTGACGACCGAGACGGCCGCCGCTCGAGACCGGGCCGAGAGTCTGTTGCTGAAGACGCTGTTCAAACCCACCGACGGAATCGTCTCCCGCAAACTCAACCGGCACATCTCGCTTCAGGTGACCCGGGGGCTCCTCAAGTGGCCGGTTACTCCCAACCAGATGACGGTCATCGCGGCGCTGTTCGGTCTAGCCGCGATCGTAGTCGTGGCGATACGAGGCACCTCCGGACTGATCCCTGGCGCCCTGCTGCTCCTGGTCCAGTCGATACTCGACGGCTGCGACGGGGAAATCAGTCGCCTCAAGTATCTGCGATCCCGGCTCGGCGAATGGCTGGACCAGCTGTTCGATGATGTGGTCAACCTGGGCTACTTCGCCGCGGTGGGGTATACGCTCTATCGAGCGGGATCGGTTCCCGCGGGTTGGATCACGCTGGTGGGCGTGATTTCACACCTGATTTATCAAACCGCGCTATACGCCGCTCTGCTCACCCGAGGCGGGGGAAGCGGCAGCGTTACCTCGATTCGCTGGTGGGGACAAAAGGCCCCGACCAGTCAGCCGGCTGCCGGCAAGCGCGGGATCAAACAGGTGGTTG
>DATIOP010000018.1:0-12085 GCA_035472975.1 Gemmatimonadales bacterium | reverse complement strand
CATGCCTCCGGGCTCAACGCCGGCCGCTGGGACTACATCTTCAGCATGCTGAAGAATTTCGGAGACCGGCCCGAATTTGCCCTGCCGGACCGCGGACAGATCACAATGACCGTGCCGTTCATGCGAGCCTATACCGAGTTGCTGGTGCGGACCTGCCATCGCCGCGGGGCGCATGCCATTGGGGGAATGGCCGCGTTCATACCGTCACGGCGCGATGCCGAGGTAAATGCACGTGCGCTGGCGAAAGTGAAGGAGGACAAGAGTCGCGAAGCAGGCGATGGGTTCGATGGCTCCTGGGTCGCTCACCCCGATCTGGTGCCGGTGGCCCGGGAGGCATTCGACGCGGTCCTCGGCAACCGTGCCAATCAGAAGGATCGACTGCGCGAAGAGGTGCGGGTCACCCGAGACCAGTTGCTCGATGTCCGGATCCCCGGCGGCCGGGTTACGGTCGCTGGCGTCCGGGGTAATATCCGGGTAGCACTCGAGTACATCGAAAACTGGCTGGAGGGACGCGGCGCAGTGGGCATCGCCAACTTAATGGAAGACTCGGCCACGGCAGAGATCTCCCGCATGCAACTTCGTCAGTGGGTGAAGCGCGGAGTTGCTCTGGACGATGGAAGCCGCTTCACTGGAGAGCTGTACCAGCGTCAGCGGCAGGGGGAGGCAGAGATCCTGGTTTCGGAGCGGAAGGCGCCGGGTCGCATGGAGGATGCTGAGCGACTGCTTGATCGGCTGGTGATTGGGGACGTGGAGGAGGAGTTTCTGACGATTCCGGCGTATGAAGTGTTGGGGTGAGGGGTCAGCGATCAGCTGTTAGCTATCAGCCGTCAGCCGTCAGCCGCTAACAGCTAAGAGCTAATGGCTAACAGCTGAAATACTGGGGCGGCAGGAATCGAACCTGCAACCTCCCGGTTAACAGCCGGGCGCTCTGCCAGTTGAGCTACACCCCAAAACAAAGCGACCCGCCAGGCGACGGGTCGGGTCAGCGCGGGCTACAGACGCCGGCTATGCCCAACCCGTCCTGGTCGGCGGATTGTTCGCGTTTCGATTCGCGAGACCGGCAGCTTTCGTAATCATGGGCCGTCAATGGTAAGAACTGCGACGCAACGGGTCAAGGCCTTGACCCTGTTGTACATGCGCCATGATCCAGCGGCGCCGGCTACCCCAGGCAGGGAGAGAGCAACGTGAGCCTGACGGCCGGGGAGAGTGCCGCCTACGCCCTCGTTCTCGCGGCGGGACAGGGTCATCGCTTTGGCGGCGACAAGCTCCTTGCCCCGCTTCACGGAAAACCGCTGATTGCCCACGTGGGAATCGCGGTGGCTCAAGCCATGGTAAACGGCTTCCTGGCCGGCGGAGTGGCAGTCGTCCGGCAGGGCGACACTCGACTGGGCTGGCACCTCGATACCGCGGGACTGGAATTGGTCCCCAATCCGGATGCCGACGAGGGACTCGCCACCTCCATCAGATGTGGGCTCAACTCCCTCGCGGCGGCGGCTCGAACGCCTCCGGCGGGCGCCGCGCTCATCATTCTGGGAGACGAGCCGCTGCTGCGAGACGACGCCATCGAACACCTGGTCTACTTCTGGCGACAGAAGGGGACTTCGGTCCGACCTCGATACGCGCAACAGCCCGACGCTCCCGGACATCCGGTCCTGCTCGATCGAGAACTCTGGCACCTGACCAGTGGGTTGGAGGGCGACCGTGGGCTCAGCACCATCCTCGCCTCACATCCCGGCTCGGTAGCAACACTCGACATGCCGGGGAAGAATCCGGATGTAGACACGCAGGATGACCTTCGCGCGCTGGAAGGCGGCGGTTCAGCCTGAGGCCATGCCATGCGAGACATACTCACCGAACTGGAGCGCCTTTCGGCCCGGGACACCCGCCTCGGACGCGCCGTTGTCACCAGCGTCTGGGGCTCCGCGCCGAGGCCGGAGGGCGCGTGTATGCTGGGCGCCGAAGACGGATCCTTTGCCGGATCGATATCGGGAGGCTGCGTCGAAAGCGCCGTGGTGCAGGAGATCGCCCAGTCCATCAAGAGCGGTAACCCTCGTCTCATCAGTTTCGGGGTGACCAATGAGCGCGCCTGGGAAGTCGGGCTCGCGTGCGGCGGGACGATCGAGGTCTTCGTGGAACCGGCCATTCGCCACGAGATCGTCGCGGCCGCGAGCGGAGAGAGTGGATCCGTCGTGGCGACCGTTCTGGATGGTGGGTCGATCGGGCAATCGGTCGTGATTCGGGAGGGCGGTACCGTTAACACAACGAGCGACCTTGCCTGGCTCGCCGACCAGATCCACGATGCCGCTCTCGAATCGCTCCGCACCGAGAGGAGCCGCACTGTAGAATTGCCTTTGCCGGATGGCGGCAGGGCCAAGGTATTCCTCGAAGCCTTTGCTCGGCGACCAAAGCTGGTGGTATTCGGCGCGGGCCACATCGCGATGTCGTTAGTGCCGTTGGCCAAGGCTGTGGGATTCCGAACCACGGTGGCCGACGCTCGAGAGGCGTTTCTCACTCGCGAGCGGTTTCCCGAAGCGGACGAGCTGGTGCTCGATTGGCCCGAAGCCGCGTTCGCCCGGACTGGAATTGACCAGGCCACCTACATCTGCATTCTCTCCCACGATCCCAAATTCGACGACCCGGCGCTCGAGATCGGACTCAGGTCGCCGGCTCGCTACATCGGAGTGATCGGGTCGCGCAAGACCCAGGAGAAACGACGGGCGCACCTGCGAGAGGCTGGTTTCAAGGACGCCGACATCGACCGGATCAATGGACCGATTGGACTCGATCTGGGGGGCCGGTCCCCTACCGAGGTAGCGCTCGCGATCGTGGCGGAGATGGTAGCGGCACGTTATGGGCGGGCGATTAGTCGATAGTCGATGGTCGATGGTCGATAGTCGATGGTCGATGGCGCCAATCGAAACCGAGGAGTCGCGGATCAAATGGCCGAGGACCATTGACCATTGACCATTGACCATCGTCCATCGCCGCCACGCACGGTCTTCATCACCGGGGGAACCGGCTACCTCGGCGCTCAACTGATTCGCCAACTGACCAGTCGCGGCCACTCGGTTCGGGCTCTGGTTCGACAGGGCTCGGTCAGCCGACTGCCTTCGGGCGCAATGCCGGTCGTGGGAGACGCGCTCCACGGTCTTTCGTATGCCGCACAGGTGGCGCCGGCGGATACCTTCGTGCACCTGGTAGGTGTCTCGCATCCGAGCCCGGCCAAGGCAGAGCAATTCCTGACTATCGATCTGGCATCCGTGGCCGCGGCGGTTCCCGTGGCCGTCACGGCCGGCGTGAAGCACTTCATTTACGTGAGTGTGGCTCAGCCGGCGCCGGCGATGAAAGCGTACGTCGCCGCGCGAGTTCGCGGGGAGCAGCTGGTTCGGGAGAGCGGACTCAGCGCCACGTTCATCCGCCCCTGGTACGTGCTCGGTCCAGGGCACTGGTGGCCCGCCCTTCTGTTGCCCGGCTACTGGCTCGCGGAGCTGATTCCGTCTCTCCAGCAGACGGCGAGGCGGATAGGCCTCGTGTCCCGTCCTCAGATGGTGCGAGCCCTGGTGCACGCCGTGGAGCAGCCGGTCAGCGGAGTTCGCGTGATTGATGTCGCCGATATTCGCAAGGTCACACTCACCTGAGGAGCTAACATGCTTCGTCGGTCGGTCGGGTTCATCGGTTTGATGGGGGCGCTGGCAGGGTGCGGCCCGAGCTACGACACCATCCTCCGTCACGGTACCGTCTACGACGGGACCGGCACTGCCCCGGTCACCGCCGACGTCGCGATCAAAGGCGATACCGTCGCCGCGATTGGAGATCTCTCGAAGGCTCGCGGCAAGATCGAGCTGGACGTTACCGGCCTGGCGGTTACGCCCGGCTTCATCAACATGCTGAGCTGGTCCACCGAAACGCTGATCGAAGACGGGAAGTCGCAGAGTGAAATTCGCCAGGGTGTGACCCTGGAGATCATGGGCGAAGGGGAATCCATGGGTCCCTGGTCCGACTCGCTCAAGGCGTACAACAAGGCCAACCAGGGCGATATCAAGTACGACATTCAATGGACCACGCTGCGCGAATACCTGGATTTCCTGCAGCACAAAGGCATCGCCACGAACGTGGGATCCTTTGTGGGGGCTACGACAATCCGGGAAAATGTGATCGGCTTCGATGACCGCCCCCCGACCGCGGCCGAGCTGGACTCGATGCGCGCGCTGGTGAAGCAGGCGATGGAGGAGGGCGCCTTCGGTATCGGTTCCTCGCTCATCTACGCCCCGGCCTTCTACGCCAGCACCGACGAGCTGGTCGAGCTTTGCAAGGTCGCAGCGCCCTACGGAGGGATGTACATCAGCCACATGCGGAGCGAAGGCAACCGGCTGCTCGAAGCGGTGGATGAGCTGATTCAAATCTCGGCGCGGGCGGGGATACCGGCCGAGATCTATCATCTCAAGGCAGCAGGTAACGCCAACTGGCCGAAGATGGACGAGGTGATCCAGAAGGTGGATTCAGCCCGTGCAGCCGGACATCGAATCACCGCCGATATGTATACCTATCCCGCCGGTGCCACGGGGCTCGATGCCTCGATGCCGCCCTGGGTGCAGGAGGGGGGACTGCCGGAGTGGATCAAGCGACTCAAGGATCCGGCAATTCGGGCGAAGGTGGTGCGCGAGATGAAAACGCCGACCGACAAGTGGGAGAGCCTCTATCTCGCCGCCGGGTCCCCCGATCGGATATTGCTCGTCGCCTTCAAGGAAGACTCCCTCAAGCCCCTGACTGGGAAAACCCTCGCGGAAGTGGCAAAGATGCGAGGCAAATCGCCGGAGGAGACGGCGATGGATCTTGTGATCCAGGATGGCAGCCGGGTGGGCACGGTGTATTTCCTGATGTCAGAGGACAACATCAGGAAAGAGGTAGTCCTTCCGTGGGTCAGCTTCGGATCGGACGCGGAATCCGAGGCGCCTGAAGGCGTGTTCCTCAAGTCGAATCCGCATCCACGAGCCTACGGGAACTTTGCGCGGGTCCTCGCCAAGTACACGCGCGACGAGAAGTTCATGCCGATGGCCGAGGCGATCCGCAAACTTTCAGGTTTACCCGCGGCGAATCTGGGGCTCAAGCATCGGGGCAATCTGAAGCCGGGTTACTTCGCCGACATCGCCGTCTTCGATCCCGCAAAGATCCAGGATCACGCGACCTTCGATAAGCCGCACCAGTACGCCACGGGGATGGTGCACGTGTTTGTGAATGGCACCCAGGTGCTCAAAGATGGGGAACACACGGGGGCGCTGCCGGGACGGGTGGTGGTGAAGGGGAGGGACTGAGATTGATTTCAGATTGAAGATTTCAAATTTCACAATTGCAAATTGAAAATTGCAAATTGATTGTCAGGTGTGATCGGCGCCCCTGGATGAGGTGAGTAGGGCCTTGGCCGCGGCGATGGCCTCGTGGCTGCCAGTGAGGGCCACCAGGTCGCCCGCCTGGAGCCTTTCTCCGGCGTCGGGAAACGGGATGCGGCGGTGGCCGCGGAGCAGGCCGAGTATGGTGGCTCCGGTCCGGCCACGGAGATTCAACTCGGTCAGGGTGCGGTCATCCGCCTCACTCCCTTCGCCTACCTGTGCTGCCGTGAAGTCGCCGAGGCCCGGCAGCAGGCGGCGGGCAAGGTCGACGCTGGAGTCCGCCGCCGATTGCTTCGCGAGGGCGGCAACAACCACCTCCGCGCCGGCCTTAAGATGACCCTGTAGCTCACTCGCGCTGCGATAGAACCCGATTCCGAGCAGCGCCAGCACCCCCGCCAGGACCAGAATCCCCCCGAACGGCGGCAGAAACGGCTGAGTGATCGCGACGAGTGGCGCTCCCACCAGGAGCACCACTGCGATCTGCATCGTCAGTCCCATGAGTCGGCGCGGAGCGAACGCGTTGTCCACTTTCCCGCGGCCCGGCGGTGGCAGTGCCGCCGCGGCGAGTCCGAGGCCGAGGCGCCGTGCCACCGCGACAATTCCAAACACAAACGGAGCCAACAGGACCAGGGTGACCAGAATGAGCACCAGACGCGCCACACCGGCTGAGACAGAAACCGTGCCGATCAGGTTTATGAGGCGACGATGCACGATTGGGTAGCCGAGCACGATGGCCAGGACGGCGAGGGCGTCCAGCAACAGCAGCCAGAGTAGACGTCCAACAGCGGGACGGGAACCGCGGGCAGGGCTGCGGCGCAACGCTTCGACCCATGTCCCATACAGCGAGGCAAAGGACTGAAGCGGGTGGGGCAGCTTGCGGTCCACGTATCCCGCGAGGGCCGGAGCGTACCGCACGGTCCAGGGCGTGGTGAAGGCGGTGATGGCTGAAACAGTGATGGCCACCGCGTAAACCTCGGACGGCACCGCACCCAGTTGCAGGCCTACGGCCGAGATGATGAACGAGAACTCTCCGATCTGCGCCATACTCATGCCGGTCCGCACTGCGGTGCGGACTCCGCGTCCCGTCAGAAAGGAGCCCACCGATACCGCAGTCAGCTTGCCCATTGTGACGATCAGCAGAAAGAGGAGCACCAGCGGCCAGTGGTCTCGAATTCCCACTAGATCGAACTGCATCCCCACCGCTACGAAGAAAATCGCGGCGAACATGTCGCGAACCGGCCGGATTTCCCGCTCGATCTGGCGGCCGGCCCCAGACTCGGCGACCAGACAGCCGGCGAGAAAGGCGCCGAGGGCGACCGAGTAGCCAAAGGCCCGAGCGACCGCAGCCATGCCAAAGCAGAAACCCACGCCAACCAGCACCATTGTCTCCGGCCGCCAATGCTGCGCCGCGGCGCGCACCGCACGGGGAACGACCAGCATGCCCGCCGCCAGCATGACGAGCAACGCCAGGGCGAGACCGGCGAGCACCCGGCCAACCAGAGAAATCGTCAGGGCACCGGTAGAGGCAACCGAGGTGAGAATCGTGAGCAGCAGGACGGCCGCGAGGTCCTCGAAGATCAACACCCCGAAGAGGAATTCCTTGAACTCCCGCGCCGGCGGCTCTTCTTCGAACGTCTTCACGATGATCATCGTACTGGAACTCGCCACGACCCCAGCCGCGAAGAGACTGGCGAGCGAGGTCCATCCGAGGATATGGCCGACGGCATAGCCCAACACCAGCATGCCACTCACTTCGACGGCCGCGGTGAGCCCGGCGGTTGGGGCGAGTGCCACCACCTGTCGCACACGGAACTCCAAGCCGATGCTGAACATCAGCAAGACGACGCCGAGCTCCGAGAGAGTCTGGATCGATGCTTCGTCGGCGATGAGGCGGGGAGGAGTGCGGGGACCGACCAGGAAGCCGGCCAGCAGGTATCCAAGGACTACCGGCAGCTTGAGCCGCTGGCAGGTGAGCGCGGTGATCGCGGCGGTCACCAGAACGATGGCGAGGTCGCGGAGAAAATTGTGGACTGGCATCTGAATTACGTGAGACGTAAGAAGTGAGACGTGAGAAGTGAGACGTGAGTAAGACGGAACGTCAACAGATAAACTGTGCGTGCAAGTCGCCAGCCCTCCGATTCGGGCTAACGTCCCAGGTCTTACCTCTTACGTCTCACCTCTCAAGTCTTACCTTCTCCGGCCCAGCAGCCGCAGCGCTCTAAGCACCCGCTGCTGTGCAGCCGAGTGCTTCACGGCGAGGAAGATCGTATCGTCGCCGGCGAGAGTTCCGATCACATCGCCCCAGGCCAGGCGGTCGATTGCGGCACCGACACGGTTGGCTTCTCCGGGTGGAGTGTGCAGCACAATCAGGGAGTCGCCCGCGGTCTCGAGCGTGAGGACGCCTTCGACGATTCGGCGCTCATCGGGATGTTCAGGTGTATCGACAACGCGAGCGGGCCGCTGATAGGCGCCGTCCACCTTCGCCAGGCGCAGTGCAGCGATATCGCGGCTCACCGAAGACTGGGTCACGTTCCACCCTTCGGCCGACAGCGCGTCCGCCAATTCCTCCTGGGTCCGAATCGGACGGGTACTGATCAGCTCGAGAATCTTGAGCTGGCGCTTCCGTCGATCCGCCGTCATTCGGCTCGCCGTCTGGTTCCCTTGCCGCGCAACCGGCCGATGGCCGCGCCAAAGCGCCGGCGCTGCCGGTTGGTCCAGTTGCGGCCCGCCGTGAGCCTCGCTCTCGCCGTGGCAAGACCGAGATTGCCCAGCGCTCCGGTGGACCGGCGTCGTCCGATGATCTCGGCGGTGGCGGGCTCACGCCAGAAATCCCCTTCACGAATCGCCGCGGCGACTTCGCGATAGGCCGAGCGGAAGGCCCGCCCTGTCGCGACCCGTCGCATCACCTCGTCGGTGGCCAACGGTCCGCCCGAAAGGATCCGTCGCCCCACCGCCGGATCCACCGAGAGTCGCGGCACCGCGACGGTCATCATGGACAGCATCCCTTCCAGCCGGTCCACTCCACGCATTAGCGGTTCCTTGAGCAACTGGAAGTCGCGGTGATAGCCGCTGGGGAGCTTCGCTTTGATCTGCAGCACCGTCATCAGCTCGCCCTCGAGCGCCGCGGCACGACTCCGGGTCAGCTCGAAGAGATCGGGATTCCGCTTGTGCGGCATGATGCTCGACCCGGTAGCGAGGTCGGCCGGCAGGATCAGAAATCCGAATTCATCGGCGCTGAAGAGAATGACGTCGCTGGAGAGCTTGGCGAGTTCGTGGCCCAGCTGAGTGCACCAGAAGAGGACCCCGGCCTCGAGCTTGCCTCGTCCATTCTGCACCGAGGCCACGTTGTGCTCGATGTCGCCAAATCCGAGCGCGCGGGCAGCCACTTCGCGCTTCAACGGGAGGGGGACGCCGTAGCCCGCGGCACTGCCCAACGGAGAGCGATCGACCTGAGACCAGAGTGAGGGGAGAGCCTCGACGGTATCCAGAATTCCTTCGGCAAACGCGGAAGCCCACAATCCCGCCGAGGAAGGCATGGCGCGCCGCTGGTGGGTGTATCCCGGCCAGAGATCGTTCTGGTGTTTCTGGGCGAAGGAGAGGAGGCTGTCCACCAGATCCAGCGCTTCATCCTGAAGCAGGAGGAGACGGTCCTTGAGATAGAGGCGCAAGTCGCACGCAATCTGGTCGTTGCGGGAGCGTCCGGTGTGAAGCCGCTCCCCGGCAGGCCCAATTCGCCTGGTGAGCCAGTCCTCCACCGCGGTGTGAACGTCTTCGTGTTCGGGACCGACGCGAAGGGTTCCCGCATCTACCTCCGCCAACGCGGCGCGCAGGCCGGTTCGAATGCGGCGGTATTCCGACGGAGAGAGCAGTTTCGATGCGCGGAGACTCTCGACGTGACCCAGGCTGCCGAAGACATCCCAGGCGAGCAGCCGGGCGTCCCACAAGCGGTCTTCGATCGCGGTGTAATCGAGCAGTTGCCGGTCCAGGGAGGCCGACGGGATCCACAACGTAGTTGGCGGGCGGGTGGTGCCCCGGGCGCGCTTAGTCATGCGAGATACGACTCGGCGAGGTGTCGGTAGAACAGGCGAGCGGCGCTGACTTCGGTCAGACTCACGCACTCATCGGGCGTGTGCGAACGCCGGCTGGTCCCCGGGCCGCACTTGAAAGTGTCGTGGTCCCTGAGAAAAACCCAGTCCGAACAGGTAGGGCTCCCAAAGCGGCGGGCCTCGGGCCGGGTCTTTTCCGCCAGCGCAAGCAGGCGGGAGGCCGCCGGAGTCTCGCAGGGAACCAGCCGGTCGGACGTCACCACGACCTCACACTCCAGCGCGCGACGCATCTCGTCGGCCAACTCCGCGTGGGTCCAGGATGGAGTGCTTCGCACATCGAGCACCGCCCGAGCCACCGGCGGTGTCACGTTCCGGCTGATGCCGCCCTCCAGCATCGTTGGAGTCGCGGTCGCGCGCCCGAGCGTCGGATGAGTCCGGTCCCGAAAGAGGCCATCAAGCTTCACGATATCCTGGCTGAGTGAAACCACCGCGTTGGTAAACTCCCCGTCATCCGAGGCGTAGCCCGCATGACGCTGCACTCCCCGGGCGACCAGGTCCACCATCATGAGGCCGCGTTGCGCGACAGCGAAGTCGAGATTGGTCGGCTCGCCCACCACGGCGGCATCGATGGGCCCGGCCCGCTCCACCGCGACCGGCATGGTCGTGTGGCGGGTTTCCTCGCCGTAACCGAGTATGACCAGGAGGCGACCGCTTCGGAGCACGCTTCCGGCGGCCACGTCACGAGCGGCGCTCAGCATCGCCGCAACTGACGCCTTCGCGTCACCCGAGCCGCGTCCGTAAAGCAGGTCGCCCTCGATGGTGGGGATGAAGGGTTCCCGGGTCCATCCGTCACCGGCCGGGACCGTATCAAGATGGGAGACCAACGCGAGGGTGGGTCCGGGTTGCGCACCCGTGATGCTGACGGTGACCGAGGCATCGTCCCGGCGGACGTTCAGGCCCCACCCGCGGACCCGCTCCTCGATCCACCGGCCCAGCGTCTCCTCCGTCCCGCTTACAGAAGGAATCGCGACCAGGGCCTCGAGCAGCGCGAGCTCAGGTAGCGAGGTCGACGCCAAGGTAGGTCGCCTTCTCCTTGCGGCCGACGATCATGGTCCCGCAACCCGCACCGGTGAACACCTCGAGCAGCAGAGAATCGGGAGCCCGGCCGTCGATGATGTGGGTGCGCTCGACGCCGCCGGTCGCGGCACGGATGCACGCCTCGACCTTGGGTCGCATGCCACCGGAGAGAGCGCCGCTTGCCATCAGCGCTGCGAGTTCATCAGGATCGGCAAAGGTAACGAGGCTCGTGGGGTCGTCCCGCTCGCGCAGCACACCGGGCGCACCAGTCAGGAAGATGAGTTTCTGGGCCTTGAGGGCGACCGCGAGCGCTTCCGCCACGGTATCGGCATTCACGTTGTATACGTTGCCGTCGCCGTCGCCGGCGAGGCTCGCCACGACCGGGACGAAGCGCGCATCCAGCAGGGTGGTGAGCACTCGGGGATCCGCCAGCTCGATGTCTCCCACATGGCCAAAGTCCACTTCGCGAGCGGTGCCGTTGTCGTCAACGACCTTCACCGGCGGGCGACGCCGCGCGGTAAGGAGATCGGCGTCCACTCCACTCAACCCTACCGCCTGGATGTCGTGCTCTCGCAGCGCGGCCAGCAGATCGGTGTTAAGCAGACCCGCATACACCATCTTGGCGACTTCGAGCGCTCCGCTGTCCGTGATGCGGCGGCCGGCGATGAGCTGCGGTTCCTGTCCCAGCCGCCTGCTCATCGCACTGGCTTGGGGACCGCCTCCATGCACCACGACGAGCCTGATGCTGAGCGAGTAAAGCAGAGCGAGCTGGGCAGCCACCTGATCCAGTACTTCCCGATCGGCGAGCACGTCGCCGCCGAGTTTGACGACGAAGACGTGGTCGCGGTAGGCGCGGACGTAGCGGAGGGCGCCTTTCAGACCGGCGATTCCTTTGGTGGAGTCGATGGTCACGTTGCGTCGATGGTCTACAGTCGGTGGTCGCTGGTCCAAGGTCATGGGTCGTGTGTCGTGGGTCATGATCCCCCCAACATCGTGAGCAACAAGGCCCGCTGCACATGAAGCCGGTTCTCGGCCTCATCCACCACCGCGGAATTGGGGCCGTCCAGCACTGCGTCATCTATCTCCACGTTGCGGCGGACCGGCAGGCAATGCATCACGACCGCCTTCCCCTGGCGAGTGGATTTGAGCCGTTGCGGGGTGAGTCTCCAGTCACGCAGCGTCGAGCGGAAGGCCGACTCCTCCTCCGGCTGGCCGAACAGCTTCACCGATCCCCAGGATTTCACATACACCGCGTCGGCTCCGACCACGCCTTCGTCGGGATCGTTGATGATGTGGACGAACTCACCACCTTGATGCTGGGTGATCTTCCGGATTAGAGCAGTGTCTTCCGGGTCCAACTCGTAGCCGTCCGGGCGGGCGATGACGATCTCCATGCCGAGATGCGCGGCGGCGAGTGCTGCACTGGCGGGGACCGCAGTGGGCAAGGCTTTGGGATGCCACGCCCAGGTCAGCACGAAGCGTTTGCCGCGCGGGTCTCCCAGACGCTCCTTCAGCGTCAGCGCGTCGGCGAGCTGCTGGCATGGATGCCGCCGAGCCGATTCCATGTTGATGACC
>DATIOP010000017.1:0-2294 GCA_035472975.1 Gemmatimonadales bacterium | reverse complement strand
TGATCTACGACATGGCGGGCGGCATGCGCCCGGGCCGCACCCTCAAGGCGGTCATTCCCGGCGGCTCCTCGGTGCCGATCATGACGGCGGAGGAGGTCGAGGATTGCGCCATGGACTACGAGGGCGTGGTCGCGAAGGGATCGATGCTGGGCTCCGGGGGGATGATCGTGATGGACGACTCCACGGACATGGTCTACCAGATCATGCGGCTGGCGGCGTTCTACGCCCACGAGAGCTGCGCCCAGTGCACCCAGTGCCGCGAAGGCACCGCGTGGACCACCCGGATTCTGGAGCGCATGCTGGCAGGGAAGGGACGAATCGAGGATCTGGATTTGTTGCTTGACCTGTCCGACAACATGACCGGCAAGACGATCTGCGTGCTGAGCGATTCCTGCGCCGCACCCGTGGTGAGCGGGATCAAGAAGTTCCGCAGCGAGTTTGAGGCGTACCTGAATGGGAATCGGAAGACGGCCGTAGCGGTGTAGAAGCAGCCAATAGCCGCTAGCTATTAGCTCCAATCGCTAACAGCTAATCGCTAATAGCTAACAGCTAGTCGCTCTATCCTGGAACTATGACCGATAACGTCAACGTCACGATCAACGGTCTCACACTGGCCGTCCCCAAAGGGACGACCATCATCGAGGCCGCCAAGCAGGCTGGGGTGCTGATCCCCCACTACTGCTACCACCCGTCGTTGCCATCCCCGGCGGTGTGCCGCATGTGCCTGGTCGAGGTGGAGAAGGCGCCCAAGCTCATGCCGGCTTGTGTAACCACTGTGGCCGAGGGGCAGGTGGTCCACGTTGACAGCGAGCAGGCCAAGAAGGCGCGCGAGGGAGTACTCGAGCTGCTGCTGATCAACCATCCGCTCGACTGTCCCATCTGCGATCAGGCCGGCGAGTGCGAGCTGCAGAATTACGTCTTCCAGGAAGGCCGGGCCGGCACCCGGTACAGCGAATACGCCAAGCGCTACAATCCGGTCGAAGAATTCGGCCCCGATGTGCTCTACGTCGCCAACCGGTGCATCCTCTGCACCCGTTGCGTGCGGTTCATGGACGACGTGGCGGGCGACGCGGTGCTCAACGTATCCGAACGGGGAGACCGGGCCTTCATCGGCATCGATCCCGACCACGAGCTGGACCATCCCTGGGCCGGTAACGTGGTGGATCTCTGTCCGGTCGGGTCGCTCATCTCGAAGGACTTCCTCCACAAGGCTCGGGCCTGGGATCTGGACAAGACGGCCAGCGTCTGCACCGGGTGCAGCCAGGGGTGCAACATCCTGATCGATACCCGTGATGCGTCGGTGGTGCGTCTCCGGCCGCGGCCGAACCTCGAGGTGAATCGCCACTTCATCTGTGATCACGGCCGAATGAACTACCGCTGGATGAACCGGGGCGACCGGATCGAGGCGCCACTCGTTCGCGAGAGCCAGCGGCTGGTGGCCACCGACTGGGATCAGGCATTGGCCCGCGTCGTGAAGGCGGTCCGTCAGGGCGGGTCGGCGGTGTTGCTCGCCTCGGGCCGCGCCTCGACCGAATCCCTGGGCATGGTCAAGCGTTTGCTCGAGGGAACCAAGCTCACCGCCGCGGTACAGCTGCCCCAGGGAGATGAAGCACCGCTCAAGGGCGTGCCTGATCTGGCGCTGCGAAAGGAGCGGGCGCCCAATGGGGAAGGCGCGCGGATTCTGGGCTACACCACGGAATGGAGTGCGGCGCTCAAGGCCGCATCCAGCGCGTCGCTGGTCGTCCTGCTCGATGTGGAGCTTACCGAGGCTGAAGCGGCCCAGGTGAGCAAGGCGAACACGGTCATGGTCTTCGGAACGGTGCAGTCGCAGGAACTGGCTGGTGCTTCTGTCATCCTCCCCGTCATCAACGTGGCCGAGGAAATCGGCACCTTCGTGAACCGCGACCGGCGGGTTCAGCGCTATGACCAGGCCAAACCGAGCCCGGGAATGGCGCAACCGGCTTGGTGGGTTGCGGCAGCCGCCCTCGCGCTGATATCAGGAAAGCCGGCTCCCGCTGGTGTGTCCGCTGCCTTCAACCTGATCGCGGCAAGCGTGCCTGCCCTCAATGGGCTCAGCTTCGCCGAACTCGGCTTCACCGGCCGGGTCGCTGAGAAGCCGGTAGCAGCGGGAGCCGCCTCATGACTCCCGAAATGAAGGGCTTCCTGCTCCTCACGGTAGTGAAGCTGCTCGCCATCTTTACCATCACTCTGATCGGCGTGGCGTACCTGACGCTGGTGGAGCGGAAACTCTGCGCCTGGATGCAGTACCGGCTGGGGCCGAACCGGGTCGGACC
>DATIOP010000016.1:0-2765 GCA_035472975.1 Gemmatimonadales bacterium | reverse complement strand
CACGGTCCTGCATTACGACGTGTTCGTGAGCAAGTTCGACTCGACCGGGAAACTTCTCTGGTCGACCCTGCTGGGCGGCCCGGGCTATGACCGGGCCTATGCCCTCGAGGTGGATGCCCAAGGGTTTGTGTACATCGGAGGTCGAGCGGGACCCGGGTTCCCGGTCACCGCGGGGGCCGCGCAAACCGCCTTCCGGGGCGGAGGAGTAGTGTTGTACGGCGAGCAAGATGGTTTCGTCTGCAAGTTGCGCCCCGACGGCTCGGCGCTGGTCTTCTGCACCTATTTCGGAACCGACGACTACAACATCGTCCGAGATATCGACATCGACCCGAGCGGAGCGGTCTATCTCGCCTCATCCTCGACGGTGGATTTCCCCGCGAGCGATACCTATTTCCAGGGAACATACCAGCCCACCAAAAAGGCAGGGCTCGACTGCGTCGTGGCGAAACTGAATGCCTCGGGGTCCAGCTTCGCCTGGGCCACCTGGCTCGGCGGGAGCGGGGACGACGGCACTCAGCCGAGCGTGCGGGTCGATGGGCAAGGCAACGTCTGGTATATCGCAGGCGTGCAGAGTCCGAACATGCCGCTGGTGAATCCGACCCAGGCAACGATTGGCGGCGGAGTCGACGACTATCTCGCCAAACTCTCGCCCGATGGCAGGCAACTCCTGTTTGCGACCTACCTCGGAGGCTCGGGACAGGAGGGCTCCGAAACCCACAACCTCGCGGTAAACCGGGCCACCGGAGACATCTACGTGGGGTCGGCGAGCTCCTCCATGGATCTGCCCGTTACTGCGAACGCCCTGCAGCCAGGGCCGGGTGGCGGCGGCCAGGACGGACTCATTGCGCGCTACAGCAACGCTGGTGGCCTGCTATCAGAGTCCTATGTCGGCGGACCGAGGAGTGATCGGTTCGAGGGAATCCTGGTCGGTACCGATGGCAATGTGTACGTCTCGGGGATCGGCCAGGAGATCTACGAGACGACGGGGCCGTCGGGTCCTCTCGGCAGCGACGATGCCGCCGGCATGATCCTGTCACCGAACCTTGGCCAGGTGTTGTTCGCCATCCGGCTCGGCGGCACCGCAAGCGACAACGGACGGACGGTTGCCCCGATGCCCGGTGGTGGGTTCGTGATTGGTGGTATCGAATCCAGCACTGATTTTCCAACCCGCCAGGCTGTGCAGCCGCAATTCGGTGGCAGCAGCAGTGATGGATGGATCGCCCGCATCATTCCACGCTGACCACGCCCTGCTTGCCGGCCTCACCGCGGCCATCCATCCTTCTGCCGGTGAAAACACCCGCCCGACTCTTCTGGCGCGCGATCCGGCTTCGCTGCCCCAACTGTGGCACAGGACAGCTTTTCGAATCGTGGTTAAGGATACGGCCGCGCTGCCGGCAGTGCGGGCTTGCGACCGAACGCCGAGAGGAGGGCTATCAGGTCGGCGCATACATGTTCAACATCGTCGCGTCCGAGCTGATCTTTGCCGCGATATTCCTGGGAGTGCTGTGGTACACCTGGCCCGAGCCACCCTGGCTGAGCCTGCAGATTGTCGGAGTGAGTGTCATGATCCTCGCTCCGTTCCTGTTCTATCCCTTCTCCAAGACACTGTTCCTGGCGTTTGACCTGGCCTTCCGACCGGCGAGGCACGACGAGTTAGTCTAGACCGGCCTCGCGTCTCCACTATCTTCCTACCACTCGCGCCGCGTAATCTTGGCGGCTTTTGCCGGCGCCCGTAGCTCAGTTGGATAGAGCATCAGCCTTCTAAGCTGAGGGTCGCAGGTTCGAATCCTGCCGGGCGCATCAGTCCTACTACACCCAGCCTTGACCTTCACTTCCCGCATTCTCCCGCGCGCCACCGACGTGCGAGTCCTACTCGGGCTCGGCCTGCCGGTCATTGTGGTGCAGGTAGGCATGATGGCCATGGGTGTGGTGGACACCATCATGGTGGGACACCTCAATGCCCAGGCCCTCGCCGCTGTCGCACTGGGGAATCTCTACTTCTTCGGTGTAGCCATTTTCGGGATGGGCGTGCTCATGGCGCTCGACCCGGTCGTGGCTCAGGCGGTTGGCGCCGGCGACCACGAAGCCGCTGCGCGGGGAGTCCAGCGCGGGGTGATCCTCGCGGCGTTGCTCTGTCTGCCCGCCTCCGCGATGCTCCTTCCGGCGGAGAGCGTGTTGGGCTGGGCCAACCAGCCGCCCGAGGTTGTGCCGATCGCAGGCGCTTATTGTCGAGTCTCCATCCCTGGCGCCTTCGGTTTCTTCGCCTTCATCGTATTTCGGCAAAGTCTGCAGGCCCTTGGGCGGCTTCGTCCGATCGTTGCCGCGGTCTTGATTGCCAACCTGGTCAACGCGGGACTCAACTGGGTCCTCATTTATGGCCACCTCGGCATGCCTGCCCTCGGGGCAGTGGGCTCCGCCTGGGCCACGACGGTGAGCCGCTGGGTCATGGCGGGACTGCTTCTGGCCTTGGGCTGGCGTGAGCTGCGTCCGGTGCTCCTTCCCATTCGACCCGGCGTCGGCGATGCACGCGCCCTCACCAGGATGTTTCTGCTCGGAGCGCCCATCGGAGTGCAGCATCAGCTGGAGTACGGCGTGTTCGGTCTGGTGGGGCTCATGATGGGCTGGCTGGGTACTACGCAAGTGGCGGCACACCAGATCGCCCTGAACCTGGCATCCGTCACCTTCATGGTGCCTCTCGGTCTCTCGAGCGCCGCCGCGGTTGTGGTGGGTCACGCGGTCGGACGCTCCGACCGCGGCGGTGCATC
>DATIOP010000015.1:0-4208 GCA_035472975.1 Gemmatimonadales bacterium | reverse complement strand
GCGCAGAGGCTGCTGCGTGACCTCACGCTCGGTAACCTCCGTCCCCTGCTCGACAGCGTCATCCTGCTGGTGGTCCCGATCTACAATGCCGACGGCAACGATGACCTCGCCCCCGGGGAGAAGAACCGCCCGGGCCAGAATGGGCCCGCCATCGTGGGCCGCAACACCAACGGCCAGGGGCTCAACCTCAACCGTGACTATGTGAAGCTCGAGGCGCCGGAGACCCGCGGGGCGCTGGCTCTCCTCGCAGAGTGGGAGCCCGATTTCTTCATCGATCTCCACACTACGAACGGCAGCTATCACGGCTACGCCCTCACCTACGCGCCGGGTCTCAATCCCAACAGTGGCCCGGCCAACGACTACGTGCGCGATCATTTCCTCCCGCTGATCAGAGAGCGGATGCGCAAGCGCCACCGGGAGGAGACTTTCTGGTACGGCAACTTCCGCAATCAGAATCCCGATTCGCTGGTTCAAGGCTGGGAGACATACGATCCCCGTCCCCGTTTCGGCACCAACGCCTGGGGCTTGAAGGGACGCCTGGCGATTCTCAGCGAGGGCTACAGCAACGCGCCATTCAAGGACCGGATCGAGGCCACCTACAACTTCGTGCGTGAGGTCCTGGCTCTCGCGGCTGAAGAGCGTACCCGGGTGCGAGCGGTGGTCGAAGCGGCGGATGCGTGGCTGCCCGACTCGGTCACCCTGCACTCCGTTCTGGGGCCTCCCACCGTGCAGGATGTGATCGCGGAAATCACCCAGCCGGATGGAGAAGGGAACGGCGGTTTCGCGCGGCGGAAGCGAAGCGGCGTCTTCAAGACGATCCGGATGCCGGTCTTCGACCGCTTCGTCCCGGCCCTACGCGAGGTCCGGCCCGCCGCCTACCTGGTTCCCCCCGAGCATGCTGGCCTGATCGCCATGCTTCGTGCCCAGGGCGTCATCGTCTTTCGGGCCGGCGCATGGCATGGCTCTGCGGAGCGGTTCACCGTGGACAGCGTGGATCTGACGACCACCTTCTTCGAAGGCCACCGGGCGGTCGGCCTCCTCGGTCGCTGGGCTTCTGGTGAGGTCACCATGCCGGAAGGCTGGTTCTACGTCCCTACCTCCCAACGTCTGGGCGTCTTCGCCAGCTACATGCTGGAACCGATGAGCGAAGATGGCTTCGTGACCTGGAACTTCCTCGATCGGGATAATGCGGCGGGTGGCGTGTTCCCTGTGGCCCGACTTCGGCAACCGCTGGTGGCCCCGATGGAGCTGGTGCCATAGCTTGGAGTCGTCAGGCCCAACTCCCAACTCGGAACTCGGAACTCGGAACTCGGAACTAGGTACTCGGTACCAGGTACTAGGTACTCCCACCCCGTCCTTTCCCCTCGACTCTCATGCTCAAGCCCGGCTCTCCCGCTCCCGACTTTTCCCTCCCCAGTGACGCCGGAGGGACCGTGTCCCTCAAGGGCCTCCGGGGCAAGCCTGTCGTGCTGTACTTCTATCCCAAGGACGATACCAGCGGTTGCACGGTCGAAGCGTGCGAGTTCCGCGATAGCTGGAAGGCGGTCGAGGGGCTCGGTGCCGTCGTCCTCGGCGTATCGCCTGATAGCGCCGCCTCGCACCAGAAATTCAAGAAGAAATACACCCTGCCGTTTCCCCTGCTGGCCGACGAGGACCACGCGGTCGCGGAGGCGTATGGAGCCTGGGGAGAGAAGTCCATGTACGGCAGGAAGTACAAGGGGATCCTGCGGACTACCTATCTGATCGATGGGAAGGGGAGCATCGCCAGGGTATTCGAGAAAGTGAAGCCCAAGGGCCATGCTAGGGAGGTCTTGGAGGCTCTGGAAACCGTGCGGTAGCAGCCTCCAAGGTGATACAGATCACTCATCTACGTCTAAAGGGCAGTTGACTGGGCGCTGGAGAGGGAGATATTAGCCACGTTCGGCCGCCTCAAGGCCGGGTGCGGACCGTTCGTGCTGGATCGGCCCCGTTTTCGTGACGGGGCTATGCTCAATTTACGGATGGGGGGTTGCATGCGACTTCTACGTCGTGCCATGGCGGGCCTGCTGCTTCTTGCCGGCGCCGCGCCGCTCGCCGCGCAAAAGCCCGGCGCAGTTGAATTCGGCGTTTTTGGCCGGTTCAACAGCACAGATCCACAGCTGAATTTCGACAACCGAACCGGCATAGGCGGACGGCTCGGCGTCTACTTTGTACAGAACCTCGCGATTGAACTGGATGGGTCCTACAATCCGCTCTATACCGCCGAGGGCGATTTCGTTCGGTATATCCCGTGGCATGCCGGGCTGCTCTACAACATTGGAGTCGGGTCGACTTCCGCGTTTCTGATTGGAGCCCGCTACACTGACAACTGGTTCCGTGAGGCTTACCGGGAGACCGAACACGGCATCGGCGGACTCCTCGGTTTCCGACTGGGCACCGGGGGGACGCTCTCCATCAGAGTCGATGGTACGATCGACTACATCCTCAATCCCGAGAGCCGCTTCAGTCAGGGTCCTCCGATTGGTACCCAGGGAATCCCCAGCATCGAACAGGACGACAAGAACATTCACTACGGCGTCCAGGCCGGACTCAGCCTCATGTTCGGTGGGTACAACAAGGACTCCGACAAGGACGGCGTACTGGACAAGGCGGATCAGTGTCCCAATACGCCGACCGGGGACAAGGTCGACGCCAACGGGTGTTCGCTCGACTCCGACGGCGACGGCGTGAAGGACGGCCTCGACCAGTGTCCCAGCAGCCCGCCGGGAGACAAGGTCGACGCCAACGGCTGCTCGCTCGATACCGACAAGGACACCGTCCGCGACGCGATCGACAAGTGCGCGGACACTCCTGCCGGCGACAAGGTGGACGCCAACGGCTGCTCGCTGCCGAAGGATGCCGATGCCGACGGGGTGACAGACGATGTCGATCAGTGTCCGAGCAGCCCGCCCGGAGACAAGGTCGATGCCACCGGCTGCTCGGTGGATACCGACAAGGACGGCGTACGTGATGCTATTGATCAGTGCCCCGATACGCCGGCGGGTGACGCGGTCGATGCCAACGGCTGCTCGATGGACGCCGACAAGGATGGCGTAAGCGATGCGAAGGATCGCTGCCCCAACACCCGTCCGGGTGCCAAGGTAGACGAAACGGGCTGCGAGTTGTTGTTCGAGCAGACCGAACGCGGATTGGTGCTCGAAGGGGCAACCTTCGCCACCGGTAAGTCGACACTGACCGCGGCGGGCAAGGCATCGCTCGACAAGGTCGCCGTGGGCCTGGTGGACAATCCGGGAGTCAGGGTGGAAGTCCACGGCTACACGGACAACACTGGCTCCAAGGCCACCAACGACAAGGTGTCCAAGCAGCGGGCCGAGTCGGTGAAGAAGTACCTGGTCTCGAAGGGCGTCACCGCCGACCGTATCGATACCTACGGCCATGGACCCGAGGAGCCGATCGCGGATAACAAGACCGCGGCGGGACGGGCTCAGAACCGGCGGGTTGAGTTGCGGAAGGCGCCGTAATCGCAGTTCCGTAGGGCGTCGGGGGGCCGGGATCCAGCAGGATCGGGTTCCGGCCCCCCGATGCTTTGCCCTCCTCGCCGGGTCGGGTGGGCGATTATTCTTCCCCGCTTGGTTTTCGAGATGCCTTTTTCAGGAGGGGATCATTCGTCGCACGGCTTTGTTCGCGGTCGCCGGTCTCCTGGCGGCATGCGGTCACAATTCGTCAGGCGCGGCCCAATCGGCGACTTTTCTTGCGCCGGCGCCGGGAGAGCGCCATCTGCGAAAGATCCGGCAGCTCACGACGGGGGGGAACAACGCCGAATCGTATTTCTCCCGCTCCGGCAAACAGTTGATCTTCCAGCGGCAGGAGAAGGTCGATTCCGCCTGTGACCAGCAGTACATCATGAACATCGATGGATCTGGCATGCGGCGCATTTCCAACGGCCTGGGCCGGACGACGTGCGGCTACTTCTACGACAACGACCGCAGGGTGCTTTACAGCTCCACGTTCAAGAATTCTCCCGCATGCCCGCCGGTGCCCGACAAGTCGCATGGCTACGTCTGGCCGATCGGTCACCTGGAGATCTACACTTCGCGTCCCGACGGGTCGGACTTGAAACAGTTGACCGATAACGGCGCGTACAATGCTGAGAGCACGGTTTCGCCCGACGGCTCGCGGATCATCTTCACCAGCACCCGGGATGGGGACATCGAGCTCTACACGATGAA
>DATIOP010000014.1:0-4236 GCA_035472975.1 Gemmatimonadales bacterium | reverse complement strand
TACCGCCGGATGGGCGTGATCGAAACCCAGGATCAGGCCAACGCGGCCCGCGCCATCGGCCGGTGGTCCTACGTGGATTCGACCCGGATGGGAATCTGGGGCTGGAGCTATGGCGGGTTCATGAGTCTGAACGGACTGTTCCAGGCGCCGGACGTCTACTCGATGGCGATCGCGGTGGCTCCGGTGACCCACTGGAAGTTCTACGACAACATCTACACCGAGCGGTACAACGGCCTGCCCAAAGACAATAAGGAAGGGTACGACGCCGGGTCTCCGCTCACCTACGTGAACCAGATGAAGGGGCGGTTGCTCCTGGTCCACGGCACCGGTGACGACAACGTGCACTACCAGAACACCGAGTCTCTGGTGAACGCGCTGGTTGCGGCAAACAAGCAGTTCGACTTCATGAGCTATCCCAACCGTAACCACGGCATCTTCGGCGGCAACACCACGATTCACCTCCGCGACCTGCTGACTCATTTCGTGGATGAGACCCTCGGCACCCCACGAATGGTGCCCCATGCGGCGGAGGCGTTGACGAATTAGGGTGGGGAGACGGCTAGACGGATAGACGGGTAAGGCATCCAGCGCGGGGGAAGCTCCCAGAGCCTTATCCGTCTGTCCGTCTAACCGTCTCGACCGCCCTGTCCGCCCCGTCCGCCCTGTCCGTCTCGCCCGTCCTGTCCGTCCTGTCCGCCTGTCCGCCCTACCGCTACATTTTCACCATCCCCCTGCTGCGAGGTCCTCTATGACCTACGAGCAAATCGTCTCTGTGCTGGGCTATGCCAACGACCACGACATGGCTGTGCGGATCCTGACCACGACCGAAATGGAGGTCACGGGCATCCCGACCAGCGTGGACACAGACGTCGCCGCTCATGAGGTCTATTTGCGGCCGGTTGGCGAGGACGAGACGGAAATCGCACTGAGCCTGGGGGCCATTCAAAGCGTGGAGCTGGTCTAATGGTCTCTCTGCTGGACATCATCGGGCCGGTCATGGTGGGGCCGTCATCGTCCCACACGGCCGGCGCCTGCCGGATCGGCCTCTTCGCCCGCGGCCTCGTAGGCGGCCAGCCGGATAGCGCGAAGGTCGAGCTCCACGGGTCCTTCGCCCGCACCGGCCAGGGCCACGGGACCGACCGCGCCATCGCGGGCGGGCTCATGGGATTTTTCCCCGATGACGAGCGGCTCCGCCACAGTCTCGAGCTGGCCGAGCAGGCCGGTCTCGCCATCGCCTTCAGCAACACCAAGCTCCGGGGCGACCCTCATCCCAACACCGCGCGAATCACCGTCACCCGCGACAAGCAGGAAGCGGTCGTGGTCGGTTCCTCATTGGGTGCGGGACGCGTCCTCATCACCAGCATCGATGGATTTCCGGTCGAAGTGACCGGAGCCTATCCCACACTCGTATTCGTCGCCCACGATGAGCCCGGCATCGTCGCTGCGGTGAGCACCCTCCTGGCCCGGGAGGGCGACAACATCGCCACGATGCGGGTGTCACGGCGCGCCAAGGGCGGGCAGGCGATTCATATCTACGAGCTTGACGCCCCGGCCAGCGCAGGCGCACTCGATGCCATGCGTGCCGTGCCCGCCATCGTGATGTTGCGCTCCATTCAGCGAGTCGCCTGATGTACGATTCGCTCAACGAGGCGGTCACCCAGGCGCAAGCCGACGGAATCTCTCTGGGCGAGCTTGCGCTCCGTACCGAAGTGGCAGAAGGGCTTCGTAGCCGCGAGGAGGTGCAGTCGGCCCTTCAGCGGGCACTGGACGTGATGCGCAGCGCGGTCGCGCGAGGCCTCCCCGGAGACCTCCGCAGCGTGAGCGGCCTGGTCGGTGGCGACGCCGCGAAGATGAGCAAACCTGTCGGCCCGCTTGCCGGCACCGTGTTCACCGAGGTTCTCGCGGCTGCGCTCGCCGTGCAGGAAGTCAACGCGGCCATGGGAGTCATTGTGGCCGCTCCTACCGCCGGCGGTGCCGGCGTGCTGCCCGGTGTCCTCCTCGGCCTCTCCAAGCGCAATTCGATCAGTGACGAGAAGCTGATCCACGGTCTTGCCGCAGCCGGCCTGGTTGGGGCCGTCGTTGCGGTGAGAGCCTCATTGAGCGGCGCCGAGGGAGGATGTCAGGCGGAGACCGGTGCTGCGGCGGGAATGGCAGCTGCCGCCGGGATCGAAATCCTTGGCGGGACGCCGGAGGAGGCCTCCCACGCCGTCGCCCTCACCATGCAAGGCACGCTGGGTCTGGTCTGCGATCCGCTCGGCGGCCTGGTCGAAATTCCCTGCGTCTTCCGCAACGCCACCGGCGGGGCGCTGGCCCTGGCCGGGATCGAGATGGCATTGGCCGGAATCCGATTTCCGATCCCCGTGGACGAGGTTATCGACACCATGGGTGAGATCGGCCGGACGATGGACGTCCGTTATCGGGAGACCGCCGGCGGGGGACTGGCCGCGACTCCCACTGGCCGGCGTTTGGCCAAGGAAAGACTGGTCCAAATCCGCAAGAAATAGCGCGTGAAGGCGATGAAACAACCTGAAACGTCCCGCCGTAGGTCGCTGTGCCGCATGGAGACCGCCGGTCTCCCTCTGCCTTAAAACTCGAGATCTGGGCTGGGCCGGTCCCTGGCTCCTTGGGTGAAATGAACGTTGCCGACGCATTGGTTCCGATGACGTTTTTCATCTCGGTCGCCGCGATTTTCATATCGCGCAGCGAGATCGGAAAGGCCTTTGCGCAGCGGATTCGCGGCGGGACCGATCGCGAGACGCAACTCCAGCTCGAAGACCTGAGGCACGAGGTTGCCGTGCTCCGGCAGGAGTTGGGCGAGACCCAGGAACGACTCGACTTTGCGGAGCGCCTGTTGGCCAAAGGCGGCTCCGCAGGCCAGTTGTCGTGACGGAATACCGATGACGCAGGGTCCCGGTCCCGACACGCTGGTTCCGATCTTCGGGATGATCACCGGGGTCATCACGACCGGGTTGTTCTTCCTGGGTATCGTCAAGCTGGCGCAGAGCCAGGTAGGATTGGCGCTGGCGCGGCGCATTCAGGGGCATTCGAGTGCGGCCGAGGCCGATTTCGCCGCCGAGTTGAATTATCTGAGAGAACAGGTGGACGGCCTGCGACAGGAGCTGAACGAAACGCAGGAACGGCTGGACTTCGCCGAACGGATGCTGGCGAAGGGACGCACACCCGAGCGGCTGCCGGGTAACTGAGCCAGAGGTGAACGGTGGAAGACATTCTCGCACTACTGCTCATCTTCGGCGGCGGGACCCTGGTGGCGATCTCGTTCAGCCCGGTGGGCCGTGCCTTCGCCGAGCGGATTAGGGGCGGGCATTCGTCGAACGAGCCCGATCCCGCGGTCCTCGAGGAGCTGGATCGGATTCGCACCGAGCTCGGCGAGCTCCAGGAACGGGTTGACTTTACTGAGCGCCTGCTGGCCAAGACCCGGGAGCAGGAGCGGATCGGCGGAGGAGATAACTGATGGAAGGTGTGCTTTTCATTATCATCGTATTCGGTGGCGGCATGGTCATGCTGCTTTCGAAAAGCGACATTGGCCGCGCCCTGGCCGAGCGAATCCGCGGAGTGAGTCCCCACGCTTCCGCAGATCCGGCCATGCAGGAGGAAGTGGAGCGGCTGCGCCATGAGGTCAGCGAACTGCAGGAGCGGATGGATTTCGCCGAGCGGATGCTGGCCCAGCAACGAGAGCAGGAGCGGTTACCGGGAGGTCATTGATGATTCAGGTCACGGTACAAGTACCCGACATTCCGGTTCCGCCGATCCCGCCCGATCCGTTCTTCATGCCGCCGCCATGGGTCACGCTGCCACCGCAGGTCGTGCTGCTGATCTCGGTAGCGTTCATTGCCGGAGTTACGATCGTGCTGTGGCCGCTGATGCGGGCATTCGCCCGGCGGATCGAAGGCCGGGGGGTGAATCCCTCCCTTCAGGGCGAGATCGAACAACTCCGGGCTCGGGTGGCCGACGTGGAGGTCTTGCAGCACCGGGTGACGGAGTTGGAGGAACGAGTCGATTTCGCCGAACGTATGCTCGCCCAGAAGCGTGAGCCGGAGCGGCTCGGCCGGGGCGGCGTGTGAGGCCAAGATGGATTTCGAATCGATTATCAGAATCATCGTCGTAGCGATCACCGTCGTGGGAGTTCCGGTGGCGGCGTACGCGGCGCTTGTCGCGACTAGAGCGATCTGGGTGAAGCCTGGCCAGCAGGGAGACAAGGTCGAGGAGCTCGGTCAG
>DATIOP010000013.1:0-3262 GCA_035472975.1 Gemmatimonadales bacterium | reverse complement strand
CGGAACTTGGACCAGGCCGGGAAGATGCGGGGCCAGGACACCAAGATCGATCTCGCCTATGGTAGCGGTAAGGTGAAAGGCTCGGCCCATGTACTCGGGCCGAACGGTCCGATGACGCTGGCGGTGGATACCATCGTTCCCGCGGGTATTGTGGACGACAACGCTCTCCAGGCTTTGCTCCCCGCTCTTAAGTGGGGGCCCAATCTGCGGTGGACCATTCCGGTATTCGCCTCAGGGCAGAACCGGGTCCGGACGCTTACCCTCACGGTGCGGGCTGTGGGAACGGTTTCGGTTCCCGCCGGTTCCTTCCAGGCTTACATGGCGGATCTCGAGGGAGACGAACAGAAGGTGACCTTCTACGTGTCGGCTGATCCTCCGCACCGGTTGCTGCGCCTGACAGTCGCTGGCACTCCGCTGGAATTCGTTGCCGTTCCTACGGGAGGTGATCGCGCCCCATGAGAGTTCTCACGTTACCCAACGCCCTCACTGGGCTGCTCTTCGTGCTGAGTGCCTGTTCCTCGGGACCGCCTCCGAGCACGAGTCCCAAGCCCGCCGAGGGCGAAGAGAGCGAGTTCCGTGGGCAGTATCCCTCGACCTACCTGAGAAAAACGAATCCCCCGGTCTTCATCCGCAACGCCACGGTCCTCACGGCAGCGGGCCCCGAGATGCAGCACACCTCGGTGTACTTCAAGGACGGATTGATCGTTTCGGTCGGGGCCGACACTACCGCGCCAGCAGACGCGGTCGTGGTAGACGGAACCGGGAAATTCGTCACTCCCGGAATCATCGACGACCACAGCCACCTCGGCGTGTATGCGGCGCCGGGCACCTGGGCAGAGAGCGACGGAAACGAGGCGACCAATCCGGTCACCGCCAACGTCTGGGCCGAGCACAGCTTCTGGCCTCAGGATCCCGAGATCCCGCTCGCCATTGCCGGAGGGATCACCGTCATTCAGGCTTTGCCCGGCTCAGCCAACCTCATCGGCGGGCGCTCGGCGACGCTCCGGTTGATTCCAGCGCGCAGTGTCCAGGAAATGAAGTATCCGGGCGCGCCCTACGGGCTCAAGATGGCCTGCGGCGAGAATCCGAAGCGGGTCTACCAGCGCAGCGGTCCCTCGACCCGCATGGGCAACATGGCGGGGTACCGCGCCGCGTTCATCGAAGCGGAGCAGTATCGGCGCAAGTGGGACAACTGGCTCAAGAACAAGAGCGGCAATCCACCCGATCGCGATCTCAAGCTGGAGACGCTCGCCGATGTGCTCCGGGGCAAGATCCTGGTGCATAACCACTGCTACCGGGCCGACGAGATGATGCAGATGATGGACCTGGCGAAGGAGTTCGGGTTCCACATCCGGTCGTTCCATCACGTGGTCGAGGGGTACAAGATCGCGGACGTGCTGGCGAAGGAAGGTGTCGCCGCATCGGTCTGGGCCGACTGGTGGGGCTTCAAGATGGAATCGTTCGACGGAGTGCGGGAGAACGCGGCGCTGATTCAGAAGGCGGGCGCCCGCGCCATCATCCACTCGGATTCTGAAGACGGCATTCAGCGGCTCAACCAGGAGGCAGCGAAGGCGATGTACGCCGGAATACGCGCCGGTCTGGGCACGACTCGCGAAGAGGCAATCCGCTGGCTCACCGCCAACCCCGCCTGGGCACTCGGCATCGACAGCACGACCGGGACCCTCGAAGCCGGCAAACACGCCGACGTGGTGATCTGGTCGGGAGATCCCTTCTCGGTCTACAGCAAAGCCGAGCGGGTCTACAACGATGGCTGGCTGGTGTACGACCGGAACGACCCGGCGCACCAGCCCAAGACCGACTTCAACCTGGGCACCGCGGCGCCGGGGGTGGGTCGATGAGAAGCAGCCTGCTTGCGCTGAGCCTCGTCGCGCTCGCCGCCCAAGGGCTCAATGCCCAGACCATCGCTATTCAGGGTGGCACGGTGTATCCGGTCTCCGGATCGCGGATTGAGAACGGAACCGTCCTGATCAAGGACGGGCGGATAGTTCAGGTCGGCAGCGGTGTCACGGTCCCAGCGGATGCCACCATCATTGACGCCAAGGGTAAGTGGGTGACGCCGGGGCTGTTCCATGCCTGGACCGACTTGGGGCTGAATGAGGTCGGATCGGTTCCCCAGACCTCTGAAGACACCAAGTCGGGCGACATCAACGCCGCGTTCAACGTGGCGGAGGGGATCAACCCGCAGTCGGTCTTCATTCCCGTCGCGCGAACCGATGGGGTCACTACTGCGGTGAGCGGTCCGGAGGGAGGTCTCGTCGCGGGCCAGGCGCTGCTGCTCGATCTCTCGGGGGACCGGATCGAAGACCTGATCTCGCAGAATCCGGTCGCGATGGTGGTAGACCTGAGCAGCGAGAGCAAGGGAACGGGGGGCGGGAGCAAGGCGGGAGTGTACCAGCGGCTGCGCCAGCTGTTCAAGGACGCCGATGAGTACCGGAAGCGGACTCCAGACTACAAGAAGAACCAGATGCAGGAGTTGTCGGCCCCGGCCGCGGACCTCGAAGCGCTACAACCGGTGCTGGATGGCAGGATCCCGCTCTACACGATTGCCAACCGGCAGAGCGACATCGAGAGCGCTCTTCGGCTGGCCAACGAGTACCACCTCAAGCTGGTCATTCGCGGCGGAACCGAGGCTTGGAAAGTCGCCAAGTTACTCGCGGCGGCCAACGTGCCAGTGGTGCTCAATCCGCTCAGCGATGTGCCCAACTTCGATGGGCTGTCTCCCCGGCTCGACAACGCCACGATCCTTCGTGAAGCGGGCGTTCCGGTTGTCCTGATCGAGCCCGATCGCGGCAACTACCGCAACCTTCGTTTCTCGGCCGGCAACGCGGTGCGCAACGGCATGAAGTGGGACGATGCGCTGCGCGCCATTACCCTGGAGCCTGCCAAGGCCATGGGCGTAGACGGGAGATACGGAAGCCTCGAGGTGGGCAAGGTGGCCGACGTGGTGGTCTGGAGCGGGGACCCGCTCGACTTTGCCTCGGCGGCGGAACACACCTATATCAAGGGTGTCGAGATCTCGAAGGAGACGCGGCAAACGGAGTTGCTGGAGCGGTACAAGACGCTGCCGCCGAAGTATTAGTTAGCGACCTGTCAGCGGAATTGCGCATGAGTTCGACACCCGCCACGATCGACATAGCGGTCAAACGCGCCGAGGAAGCGCTGCGCGATAGGGAGGAGCGCTACCGCACCCTCTTCGACGCCATGGATGAGGGCTACTGCATCATTGAAGTGCTCTTCGACG
>DATIOP010000012.1:0-4931 GCA_035472975.1 Gemmatimonadales bacterium | reverse complement strand
CCCGCGGGTCGAACTTTTCGTTCAAGTTGACTGGCGGAATCTCGGTGGGGATATCCGCCGGCGGCGTCACCACCTGGAAGCCCTGGGGTGGGGGGTTCGCAGCCACAACCGCCTCGGGGGGAGGCTGCTCTGGCGGCGGCTCCGGAGCCTTCGGCGGCTCCAGGAACACCATCGTCGTATCCTGAATGACTTTCTGCAGGGTCTCGGCCGCACCGCTCGTGGCCTTGACCGCTCCGAAAATGATCAGGATGTGGACGATGACCGAAGTGATTGACTGCCCAAGCGACTTCTGCTTCTTGCGTTTCGATTCGATCAGGTTTTCGAACATAGTCCTCTCCGCGTGAGCGGCAGCAAACGTATCTCGCGGTTATTGCAGCCGGCGAGACCCCAAGATGACAAAACCATAACAACTGGATTAGGCGTTGCCTTCAGGATGCTAGGCTTGACCGATCCTGGGCTTCGCCTTCGGTTGGGACCACGGGAGACGCATTTGGCCGGGGCAGTGTGACGGTAAAGACAGTCCCCCGCCCGGTACGACTCTGTACGCCGATCGTCCCGCCATGGGCTTCAGCGATCCACTTGGTAATGGAAAGACCAAGGCCCGCACCCGGACGATCTCCGGTCCGGGTACGAGCGAGATCGGCCCGGTAGAAGCGATCGAAGATGTGGGGCAAGTCTGTGGCGCTGATGCCGATCCCGTTATCCCCTACCACCAGCGCCACCGCATCGCCCTGATCCACAAGGCCAAGACTGATCTTGCCTCCAGGCGGAGTGTACTTGATGGCGTTCGTGACCAGGTTGAGGATCAACTGGCGCATCCGGCTGTAGTCGACCGCCAGCACGACCGGTTTGTCCGGCACTTCGGTGCGGACCGTGATTCCCGGAGCCTCCCCCAGGATGCCCGCGGTTTCCGCCGCCTCGGATAACAGTTCCCTCAGGTCGTGCGGCTTTACAGCGAGGATCGCCCGCCCTTCATCGGCCCGAGCCAGAGTCAGCAGGTTGTCCATCATCTCCGTCACCCGGTTGATCTCGCCCAGCAATTCATCCAGCGTGCTCATCGCTTCGGGCGGTGTCCCGGGATGGGTGAGTGCGCGCTCGACGCCGGCGCGGATCACCATGAGCGGAGTCTTCAGCTCATGGCTTGCATCGGCGGTGAAGCGGCGCAGGCTGACGAAGCTCTCTTCCAGACGGCCGAGCATTCGATTCACGGTATTGGAAAGCCGGGCCAGCTCCTCGGCCTGAAGCGGAACCGCGAGCCGGCGATGGAGGCCGCGCCCGTCGGTGATGGACTCCAGCTCGTCCACCATTCCCTCGAGGGGGCGGAGGCTCGTGTCGGCAAGGACGTACCCCAGCCCGATGCTCCCCAGCAGGATCACTGGGGCGATCACCAGCATTGCGCCGAGGAGTTGAGCTGGACCAAACGGCACGGCGGTGAGAGGAGCGGCGACGAAATAGGTGGCGGGCCGATCCCAGACACCGGGGAGCGGGACCTGCGCGTAACGAACCGGATCAGCGTTGGGGTCGAGCCGGACAAACCCGCTGCGTACACCGGCGCCTTCGGGAGGTGAAAGGGTCGCCAGCACGTCGGCCAGGGCGACCAGGCTGAACGGCTTGGCTGCCGCGTTCCGGTAAATCGGCGCGCCATCCGGGTCCACCACGATGACGTAGTCCCGGATCCCATCGAGGTAGCCGCCGACCGCGTTGATCAGCGTAGGCGTCTCCCCCGAAGACAGCGTCCGCCCGAGCTGGCGCTGGAAATTGATGAAGTACTGCGCCGCCAGATTGCCTTCGAGGGCGAGTCGCTCGTCCAGCTCCCGCAGACTGGACCGCTGCCGCTCGAAGTACAGGGCGCCGCCGAACGCCGCGATCGACACGGCGAGCGCGACGACGTACCACAGAGTGAGGCGGCGGCGGATACTGGCCATGATCGGAAACGACAGTGAGGAGTGAGGAGTGAGGAGTAAGGAGTGAGGCGTAAGGAGTAAGAAGTGAGGAGGATACTCCTTACTCCTCACTCCTCACTACTCCTCACTCCTTACTCCTTACCTGCCTTTAACACGTACCCGACCCCGCGCACCGTCTGGATCAGCCGGGGGCCACCGCCTCCGTCCACCTTCTTCCGGAGACGGTTGATCACCACGTCGACGATGTTGGTTCCGGGATCGAAGTGATAGTCCCAGGCGTACTCGGTGATCAGGGTCCGCGACATCACCCGCCCGACGTGGCGCATCAGGTACTCGAGGACGGCAAATTCCTTGTTGGTGAGCTCGACCGGCTTTCCGCCCCGGGTGACTTCGCGGGTATTGAGGTCGAGCTCGAGGTCGCTCACCCGCAGCTTGCGGGGCGCCAGCTGCCGGGGACGGCGGCTCAGCGCCTCGACCCTCGCGAGTAGCTCCTCAAAACTGAAGGGCTTGGTGACGTAATCGTCGGCGCCGGCCCGGAGCGCTTCGACCTTGAAGTCCACCGCGTCCTGCGCGGTGAGCACCAGGACCGGCACGCTGTGCCCGCGATCCCGCAGGGTCCGGAGCACCTGCACTCCGTTCATGCCCGGAAGCCGGAGATCGAGAATGATGAGGTCGTGCTCCCCCTCCGAAGCGATCCGGAGCGCCTCGGTCCCGTCCGCCACCAGCTCGGCCTGATGCTGCTGCTCTTCGAGGCCGCGTTTGACGTATTGACCGACCGTACGGTCGTCTTCGACAACGAGAATCTTCACTCCGCCGCCATTCCCCCTACGGGGAGAAATACCCGGAAGACCGAACCGCGACCCGGCTGGCTGTCCACCTCGATGCGGCCCAGGTGCTCGGCGACGATGCCGTAACACACCGAGAGCCCGAGCCCGGTCCCCCGTCCCGGCGCCTTGGTGGTATAGAAAGGCTCGAAGATCTTGCCGAAGTCTCCCCGTGGGATGCCTACGCCGGTGTCCTCTATGTCCACCACAATTTCATCTTCGCGCGCCCGGCTCTGGTAGGTTCGGATCGAGAGGTATCCCCCCTCCTCCATGGCGTCGAGCGCGTTCATCATCAGGGCCATGAACACCTGGATCAGTTGCTCGTGGTTGCCATGAATCGGCGGGAGTCCCCCCGCCAGCTCGCGGTGCACCGTGATCTTCTTGAAGCGTTGATGATGCTTCAGCAAGAACAGAGTATCCTCGAGAACCGCCGAGGTGTCCACCGGCTTCTTGTACTTGCCCTTCGGCCGGCTGAAGTCGAGCAGACCGTCAACGATCGTGGTACAGCGCTGTACTTCCTTGTCGATGATCTCGAGGTACTCGCGCAGCGTCTCACCCAGCTGCCCCGGGTCTTCGTCGGCCAGCCGGTTCTCGACTGCCGCGACACACGCGCTGATGGTGGCCAGAGGGTTGTTGATTTCATGCATGACTCCGGCGGCCAGCTGGCCGATCGCCGCAAGCTTCTCGCTCTGCAGGATGCGCTGCTGCGCGACGTGGGTGTCGGTGACGTCCTCGCCGATCGTAATGACGTGGGAGATGGTCTCCCCATCCTGCCGCATCGGGATCTTGCTGATGCGGTAGTATTTCTGCTCGCCCGCGACGGCGACCTCGATCTCGATCTGACGAATCTCTCCCGTCGCGAAGACCTGGTCGAACTCCTCCTTGAGCTGCCGCATCGGCTGCCGGGTGAGCACCTCGAACACCGGGCGGCCGACCACCTCATCCTTGCGAAGACCCTGGGTCCCAGTCTCCCGCTTCCGGTTCCAGATCTGAATCCGGTACTCCCGATCCACCACGTAGAGCCCGACCGGCAGGCAGTCGATGACCAGAGTGATGAAACGGCGTTGCTCCTCGATTTCCTTGGAGCGCAGGGCGACTTCGTAGGCCAGGTCTTCGGAGAGCTCGATCGATGCCAGGAATGGAGCCAGGATATCGGCCACGACCGGCAGCAGCCGTTCGGACTCCGTCGAGCTGGGAGCCGGTGAAATCTCCAGCATGCCCAGCCGCTCGCCTTCGTGCAGAATCGGAAGGCGAAGGGTTCCGGGAGACACGTCGGGAAGAACCGCGAAGGAACGGCTGGTCCGGGGAGTCCCGCTCAGCGCGGGTGCCGTGATGGCACGAAGGGTGGTCGCGTTCGGCTCCCGGAGCCACAAGAGCACCGACTGGGCGCCGAGTCCGATCCGAAGGTTTTCCGCCACGGTGCCGAGGGTTTCCTCGGCGGCAAGCCCCGTGTTGAGCAACTTCGCGATCGCGCCGACCAGCTGGAGCGGTCCGCCCGATGAGGAAGAACCCGCGCCGTCTCTTTCCGCTCGCGTCAGAGTCACTGGAACTCGCTGTGCAGTGAGTCTCGAATGAAATACTCGGCAGCCGTCTGAAACACCAGCACGGTGGGCTACACCCCTCCGCCACGAGGCGCCGCGACCGGAGCGGCCTCGGCTGCCACCGCTAATGCAACCACGAGGACAACCCAGGTGCCCAACAGCACCAACTCGGCTCCGGCGATCTCGTCGGTGGGAACCGACCCCGTCAGCATAAAGGCTCCGCCGCGGGGCCGGATTGCGGTCAGAGACCCGGTCCGTTCCGGATTCTCCCCCTGCCAGGTCACCGAATCTTGTCTCACAGCCCGGCGATCGGTTCTCTGCAGTTCGAGTCCCGGAGCCAGCCGTGGAAGGACGGCGGAACGGACGCCATCAGCCGTTGCCGCCACCTCGATCAGACGACGGGCGAATTGCAGGTGAGTCTCGGTCGTGGCGACCGCGGTTCTCTGCAGTGCCGACCTGAGCTCGAGACCGGCCCAGGCTGCGGAAGCGATGGAGAGAAGCGCCAGCGCGTTACGGATCATTCGTGACGCACCGAAGTACCGGTCGATTCCCAGGCTCAGCGCTGCCAGGAAGGCAATCATTCCCAGCAACACGGCGAGCCACGGTTCGGCCAGGGGAGGAAGAGTCTCCCAGGCCCCGACCCACCCTACCGGAGTCTCGCC
>DATIOP010000011.1:0-12518 GCA_035472975.1 Gemmatimonadales bacterium | reverse complement strand
TGATTGATTTCGTTGCCGCTGAGGAGTCGGCTGAAAGCGACTGAGGAATCGCTGGTGTGGCGGAGCTCGACGAAAACTTCGGTGATGGGAATGGGGACCTGACCACCGGCCCGGAGCAGGGCGGTGGCATCGATGTAGCCGTTCACCTGGCCGCCCGGACCCGTTGCGGCATCCTGACCACAGGTAGTCAACACAAAGACCCCCAGGAGAACCTGGGAAATCCTCACAAGACTACCCCGACGGCTCGGCTTACCGAAGCTCGCCACGAATGGTCCTGACGACGGGAAACGATTGCCCAACAGGGAGTTACATGAACCTACCGGGGTGGGCTCGGCCTGTCAAACCAGCAAACGTGAACCTGCTCTGCCCAATCCCTGACGCCACAGGTGGCAGGATGCGTTCCAGCGACCCAAGATCAGAGCACCGGCAGCCAGACCTTGGCCCTGCACCCGGCCCGGCCTCGCCTGTTCTCTAAATGAAGGGCCCCACCGTGGCCTTCGGCGATTTGCCGGCTCAGGACCAGCCCGATCCCGGAACCGCCGGGCTTGGTGGTATAGAAAGGAACGAAGAGGTTGCCGGTCTCACTCAGGCCGGGCCCATCATCTTCCACGTACAGCTCCAGCCCCTGCCCTGCCTTTTTCCAGCTTACCGTGACTTCCCCCGGGCCCCCGCCCATCGCTTCAATCGCGTTGCGAACCAGGTTGATTAACAACTGATCCAGCTGATCGGCATCGGCCGCGATGCTCACTTCGGGTCCCCCGGCAATGCGGACTCGGGGATCCTGCACCAGTCCCACCACCCGCAGGATCCACGGCTCGACCGCGACCTTCGCCAGGACCGGTTTGGGCAACCGGGCGAGTCGGGCGTAGGCGCCCATGAAGCGCGCGAGCGCTTCCGCGCGTTGACCGATGATGTCGAGTCCGTGACGCAGGTCGGCGCCGTCTGTCTCGCTGGGAGTGGACCGGCGATCCAGGGCCGAGCGCAGGCTTCCGGCGAGGGACCGAATCGGCGCCAGGGAATTGTTGATCTCGTGGCTCAAGACGCGGACCAGCCGCTGCCAGGCCTGCCTCTCCTCGACCTGGAGCGTGCGGCTCACATCCGCCAGCACGAGCAGCTGGTGTGGCCTCCCTCCCTCCCGAAAGCTGGTGTGACGCAATTCCCAGCGGACGGCGGGCGTACTGCCCCGCTCGATCACGCGAGGACTCTCTCCCTCGAAGCTGCCCGCGAGTCCCAGGGTCTCCGCGTCGAGGCCGAGGGCGCGTTCGGCCGGCTGCCCGAGAAACCGTTCCCCGGCCCGATTCACCAGCCGCAGTCGTCCATTCTCGTCGAAGCTCAGGACAGCGACGTCGATCTCCGCCATCACCGTGCGGAGCAGGGCTGTCGCTTCGAGGGCGCCCAGCCGCTGGGCCCGCAGCGTGTCTCGCAAGGCGTTGGCCTCGAGATACACCAGTCCCAGTGGATCATCCGGCGTGGCGCCCCGGGCCCGCAGAGAGTAGTCACCCTCGCGCAGAGCGGCGAGGAGATTGGAAACCGTCTGGAGCGGCAGGACGACACGGTCATACAGCGCGGTCGCGCCGATCAGCAGCCCAAGCGCCACGACCATCGTGACGGTCCATTGGACTTTTGAGGAGTAGTCTCCCACCCACACGAAGGCCAGCGCGAACACCGTGGCGGGCAGCGTCGCCATCAGTGCCAGCAGCAGGACTCGTTTTGGGTGGGATGTGGAGCGCATTGGGCGGAATATGTGGGGGTGAGATGTCAGCGGTTAGCGGATAGCCGTCAGCCGTTAGCCGTCAGCCGTCAGCCGTCAGCTGTTAGTCGTCAGCCATCAGCCGTCAGCCAATGGCCGTCAGCAGGGCACCTCATCCCGAGCGCAGCGAGGGATCTAGCCTTCTAGACCAGACGCCAAGGCAAGTTGGTTAGATCCCTCGTTGCTACGCGCCTCGGGATGAGGTACTCCGACATGACCTCGCTGACGGCTGACGGCTGATGGCTGACGGCTCATCACTGATGGCTGACGGCTCTACTACATCCCAAACCGCTCAAGCCGCCGATACAGCGCACTTCGACTGAGCCCCAACGCCTTCGCCGCATCCGACACGCTGCCGCCGGAGCGAGCCAGTGCCTTCTGGACCAGCAATCGCTCAACGTCTTCGAGCGTCATCGCCTCCAACTGGGCGGCTCCGTCGGAAGGTGCCATGAGGGCGAGGTCGGCGGGATCGATTTCGGCCTGATCGGTAAGAAGGACCGCCCTTTCAATAGTATGGTCGAGCTCGCGGACGTTGCCGGGCCAGATGTAAGTCAGCAGGGCCTGCATCGCCGCCGGGTTGAACCCGGTGACCGGCTTCCGATAGCGCGTCGCGTGACGGCGGAGGAAGGTGCTCGCGAGAAGCGGGATGTCTTCCCGCCGATCCCGGAGCGGAGGAAGGCGGATCTCGATGGTGTTGAGGCGGTAGAGCAGATCTTCGCGGAAACGCCCGGCGGCAACCTCTGCTCGGAGATCGGCGTTGGTCGCCGAGAGGACTCGAACGTCGACTTTGCGGGTCTTGGAGGAGCCGACCCGTTCCAGTTCTCCGATTTGCAGGACGCGTAGCAGTTTGGCCTGCTGGCCGAGAGTGATATTGGCGATCTCGTCCAGGAGCAGTGTCCCACCATCGGCCAGCTCGAAGCGGCCGATGCGATCGGCCTTGGCATCGGTGAAAGCGCCCTTCAGGTGGCCGAAGAGCTCGCTCTCGAAGACACCCTCGGAGAGGCCGCCCACATTCACCGTGATCATCGGTTTCTGGGCCCGCGCCGAGGCGGCGTGCAGCCAGCGCGCCGCAACTTCCTTCCCGGTGCCGTGCTCGCCCAGGATCACGGCGTTCGCTTCCGACGGCCCCACCCGCTCCATCAAACGCATCGCCGCGCGCATCGCAGGTGACTCGGCGACCATGTCCGGTACGCCTTCGCGCCGCAGGCTCTGGTTCTCGCTCTCCAGCCGGAGACTCTTGCGCAACGCCTTGCCCAGTTCGACCTGGGTCTTGAGCGTGGCGCTGAGCCGAGCGTTGTCCCACGGCTTCTCGACGTAATCGCGGGCGCCACCCCGCATCGCCTCGACCGCGCCCTCGACGCTGCTGTAGGCGGTCATCACCACGACGGGGAGGGTCGCGTCGAGCAACCGGATCCGGCTGAGGAGATCGAACCCCTCACGTCCGGACGTCGTGTCCCGGGTGTAGTTCAAGTCCATCAGGACGACGTCGTAATCCTTCCGCTCGATCGCCGACAGCACACCTCCTGGCGAGCTGACCGTATCGACGGCAAACCCTTCGGCCTTTAGTAAGAACCGGAGAGCCTGAAGGATGTCGGGTTGGTCGTCCGCGATGAGGATTGAAGACATTGGCAAGGACAGAAGCCGTTAGCTGTTAGCTGTTAGAATGATTGTCTCGCGTTCGTTCGGTGCGCGCCACTAGCAAAATGGTGAGGCCAAGGCTCAAAACGTAGCTAGGCTCAGATCCACACTTGTCTGGAGACTACCTGCGTGCAGGAGTGCGAGCGCCTTAAGGTGTGGAAGAAGGCAGTAGACCTGGCGGTGGACGTTTATCGGGTAACTCAAACCTTTCCTAAGTCCGAGCTCTACGGTCTCACCAGCCAGATCCGCCGGTCTTCGATTTCGATTGCCAGCAACATCGCCGAGGGATCAGGGCGGGGGTCAGACACCGAAATGATCCGGTTCCTCACAATCGCTAGAGGGTCGGCTACCGAGCTACATACGCAGTTGGTGATCGCTGCGCGAGTAGGCCTGCTACCAAGCATTCGACATCAGGAGATCAATCCTCGACTCCAGGAAGTGCGCAAGATGCTAAACGGATTCCTTAGTCGCCTTCGCTTGTCCCATGCAAACGCATCCCGAGACCACAAGAGTCTCCGCCATGCCAGCACCAATTATCGCTTGTCAACAGCTAATAGCTAACAGCTAACAGCTACTTGCCCGCAACAGCGTGCCCTGCCACGGAGTGATCCCCGACCAGCCAACCGTCCTTAAGCTCCACAATCCGACTCCCAAACTGAGCGTTTTCGGCCGAGTGGGTCACCTGAATGATCGTCGTCCCGGCCGCGTTGAGCTTGCAGAACAGCTCCATGATCTCCCGGCCCTGGGCGGAATGGAGATTTCCGGTCGGCTCGTCGGCGAGCAGGAGCGCCGGCTTGGCGATGATGGCCCGGGCCACCGCGATCAGTTGTTGCTGGCCGCCGGATAGCTGGCGCGGATAGAGGTCCTTTTTCCCGACGATGTGAAATCGATCCAGCGCATCGGCCACCAGGGCAGCACGCTCCGAGCTCCGGAGGTCTCGGTAGGACAAAGGCATGTCCAGATTCTCCGCCACCGTGAGATCGTCGAGCAGATGATACTGCTGGAAGACGAATCCCACCGACTGCTTCGCCAGCTCCGCCCGCTGCTTCGGCTTGAGAGGTTGGACCTGCTGTCCCTTGAATTCGTATTGGCCCCGGTACTCGCCGTCGAGCATCCCAAGAATCGCGAGCAGTGTCGACTTTCCCGCACCCGACGGTCCCATGATGGTGACGAACTCGCCGGGCTGGATCGTGAGGTTGATCCGGCGCAGGACGTAGGTCGGCGACGGCTTGGTGTCGAAGGACTTCTCGAGTTCGGTTAGGCGAATCACGTCTGACCCTTAGGGTTTGGTGTCAGGGCCTTCAGCCGTCAGCCGTCAGCCGTCAGCCGTCAGCCGTTAGCCGTTAGCCGTTAGCCGTTAGCCGTTAGCTATTAGCACTAGGTACTAGGTACTAGGTACTAGGTACTAGGTACCCGGTACTTATTACTCACTCTTCAGCGCCACCACTGGATCCACTCGGGCCGCCCGCCGGGCCGGTATCCAGGTCGCCAGGACCGCCGCGGAGACAAGTAACGCCGCGGTTCCGCCATAGGTAAGGGCGTCGCTGGTCGTGACCTCGAACAGCATCGAGCCAATCGCACGCGACGCCGCGAATGCTATCGGCAGACCGATCGCGGCACCGATCAGGGCAAGCCGGAGACCTTCGCGAATCACCAGTCGCACCACATCTCCCTGCTTGGCGCCGAGGGCGATGCGAATCCCCAGCTCCCTGGTGCGCTGGCTGACGGCATATGAAGTCAATCCGTACACCCCGATCACCGAGAGCGCCACGGCCAGCCCGGCGAAGAGGGAGATCAGCATCATGTTGAACCGGCGAGCGGCAGTGGATTGCCCGATCGCCTGATCCAAACTGAAGAGCTCCGCCACCGGCTGCTGCGGATCGGCCCGGCGCACCGCCTCCCGAACCGTGCCCGCCAATAGAAGCGGATTCCGATCGGCTCGGAGGGCGATCCACATCTGCTCGCCCCAATCGGGCGCCTGCGCCAGTGGAAGATACAGTTCGGGGCCGGTGTCTTCGTCGAGACCAGCATAATGTACGTCACCGATCACCCCGACCACGGTCGCTTCCCTCTCCGTCTCCCGCCGCATCCCGATCGGAAGCTGCTTCCCTACCGGGTCCTCGTCCGGCCAGAGCCGCTTGGCCAGCCGGGTGTTGATCACCACGACTGGAGTGGCCCCATCCCGGTCGGTCACCTCGAAGGGGCGTCCCTTGAGAATCGGGACCCGCAGGGTGTTGAAATAGTCGGACCCCACGAGGCGCATCGCGATCGGGAGAATCGGATCAGGATCGTCGGGCCGGATCCGCTGGGGATTGATGGCGAGCATCATCATGGACCCGGTGAGCGGCATGGTGCGCGAAATAGTGACGCCATCCACCCCGGGACGAGCGGCGAGATCTTCGCTCAGAGTGCGAAAGAAGGTCTCTCGCGATGCGCGATCGGGATAGCGGGAGGGAGTGAGCCGGACCCGGGCCGCGAGCACATCGTGCGTGTCGTACCCCGGATCCACCTCCATCAATCGCGTGAAGCTGCGTACCAGGAGGCCCGCCGACACCAGCAGCACCAGCGCCACCGCCAGCTCGGCGGCGACCATGACCCGCTGGGTCCGCTGCCGCTTACGCCCACCGCCCAAGCCGCCGGAGTCCTCGCGCAGAGCTTCTTCAATGGCCGGATGGAAGGCACGAAGAGCAGGCACCAGCCCGAATCCAATGCCAGTCGCCAGTGATACCAGGAAGGTGAATGCCAGGACCGAACGATCAATCGTGACGTCCTGGACCCTGGGGAGTGAATCGGGCCACGTCGCGAGCAGCAGGTCGAGGCCCCAGTAACTCATCAGGACGCCCACCACTCCAGCCGCGAGCGCGAGCAGAATGCTCTCGGTCAGAATCTGCTGCACGATGCGGCCGCGATCGGCGCCCAGAGCCTGCCGAATCACGATCTCTCGTCGCCGGGAATTGGCCCGGGCCACGAGCAGGTTCGCTGCGTTGGCGCACGCGATGAGCAGCACCATCGCCACGGTGCCGAACAGCACATACAGCGTCGGCCGGATGTCACCTACGACTTCATCGGTCAGCGGCACGGCATCAAAGGCGATCTCGAGGCCCGCGCCGTCTCTTGCCCGCGCCACGGTGGGACCGGGTCGTGGCCCGGCACCACCTGCCGGTGCTGCGCCCCGCGCGGTGATCCGCATCTCGCGCCGTTGAGGCTGACCCTGATTGGCCGTCTCTTGCTGTGCCTGGAGCCGCTGGGCCAGCGTTGCGAGATCGGCCTGAACCCGGTCCTTCGTGACTCCCGACTGCAGCCGTGCTACGGTGTTGAAGAGGTGGAGATTGCGATCAGTCCGCGCCTCGGGACTGGCGGCGAAGGCTCCGCCCAGCGGCGCCCAGAGGTCAATGTTCTCGCTCGGGAACCGGAAAGTGGCCGGCATGACACCGATCACGGTAAACGGAGTGCCATCGAGTTGGATGCTGCGACCGAGCACCGTCGGGTCGCGGCCAAACACCGAGGCCCAGAGGCGATGGCTGATCACCACGTAGGGAGCCTGCTCGTCTTCCGGACCAAAGGTGCGGCCCAACTCCGGTGTCGTGCCCAGGACCGGGAATAGCTCGGACGACGCGTAGGCGCCCTCGATTTCGCGAGGATCTCCGGAGCCGGTGAAATTGAATTCGTGAGTGTCGTAGCCGGCGACTCCGCCAAAGACCTGCGGCATGGCGCGGAGCTGTTCGATATCGGGATACGACATCGAAAACCGGCCTTCCTGGAAGCCGGCCGAATAAACCTGAACCAGCCTCTCCGGCTGGGCATAGGGCAGCGGGCGCAGCAGCACGGCGTTGACCACGCTGAAGATTGCGGTGTTGGCGCCAATCCCCAGCGCCAGCGTCAGGATAGCGACAGCCGCGAAGCCCGGATTGTTCCGCAGCCCGCGAACGGCGTACTTGAGGTCGGTCAAGATTGTCATCAGAGTTGGTTTCCTGGTGGGAAGAAAGAAGAAGGAAGAAGGGAGTTCTACTCTTCGTAGGATTCCCGGAGCCTCCTCTTCGTCTCCTACTCCTTTCAAATCAGCCACAAGCGCTGGCTGCTATACATCACACGATGGCTGCTAGGTACTCGGTACTCGGTACTTATTACTCTGCCCTCAGGGCAGTCATCGGATCCACCCGCGCCGCTCGCCGGGCAGGGAGATAGCAGGCAAGAATAGCCGCACAACTCAGCACCAGAGTCACGGTCACGTAGGTCCCCGGATCGGTTTGCGCGACGCCAAACAGAAACCCCTGCAGCAGCCGGGCCAACGCCAGCGCGGCGAGCAGGCCCACCGCGAGTCCGATGATCACGGGCCGCATGCCCTGCCCCACCACCAGTCGCAGTACATCTGACGCGCTGGCGCCGAGCGCCATGCGGATCCCCAGCTCCGCGGTCCGCTGTGCCACGATGAACGAGAGCACGCCGTAGATCCCGATCGCGGCGAGGATCAGGGCGAGCCCGGCAAAGACGCTCAACAATGCGGTAGTGAACCTCGGCGCCGCGATTGAGCGCGACACGACATCGTCGAGCGAGCGCATGTCCGAGACAGCGAGTCCGGGGTCGAGATCGTGCAGCACCCGGCGCACCGGTCCGGTCAGCGCTTCCGGAACCCCGCGCACTCGCAGGGTGAGTGTCATGGAACGAACGGGCACGACGGAGTCGGGTGCCGTGGCAAAGAACTGGGCGTGGGGGAGATACATCTCGGGTCGAGCCGTTTCGGTCAGTCCGCGGTGATGCACGTTGCCCACGACCCCAACGACAGTACGCCACAGGGAATCCGCGGACGAGTTCAAGTGCATTCGCTGGCCAACCGGATCGCGACCCTGCCAGTAGAGCTGGGCCATGGCTTCGTTCACCATGATGACAGGTGGCGCACCCAATCCGTCCGCGTCGGTGAGCGACCGTCCCTTCTTGAGGGGAATACCCATGGCTTCGAAGTAGTCAGGCCGCACGACCTGCCAGTCCGCCGGCGTCCCCCGAGTGGGATCCGGCGGGGTGTAGCCTTCGACGGTGATCCCCCAGTCGCCGCGAATTGATGCGAGCGGCAGTCCCGCGACGGCACCGGCGGTTTCCACTCCCGGCAGCGCCCGAAGCCGATCAAACAGTCGAGTGTAGAGCGCCGCGACGTTCGTTCGGTTGGGATAGGTCGCGTCGGGAAGGGAGAGCCGCATGGTCAGGACGCCATGAGGTTCGAAGCCGGGGTCCAGGCTGGACAGCTTGACGAAGCTGCGCATCACGAGTCCGGCGCCGGTCACCAGAATCACCGCGATCATGACCTCGACGCCCACCAGGACTCGGCGGAAGCGCCGCCCGCCGCGACCCGTGGTGACGTTGCGGGTGTTCTCCCGCAGCTCCGGATGGACTTCCCGGAGCATCTGCCATGCCGGTACCATGCCAAAGACGATACCGGTAATCAGCGATAGAACGAGCGTCGCCCCGAGAACGGGCAGATCAATGCTGATCGCGTCCGCCCGAGGTAGGCTCGAAGGATTGATCGCCGGCAGCACCTCGACACCCCACCAGGCGAGGAGAACCCCTAGCGCTCCTCCCAACATCGAAAGGAGAACACTCTCGGTCAGCAGCTGACGTACCAGTCGCCGCCGTCCGGCACCGAGGGCGGTGCGGATCGCTATCTCACGCTGGCGGGATTCTCCTCGTGCGAGGAGCAGGTTCGCGACGTTGCCACACGCGATGAGAAGCACCAGGGCAACCGCGCCGAGCAGCAGGAGAAGCGCCGGGCGGATCTTGCCGAGGATCTGGTCCGGGACCGAAACCATGGTGACGCCGAACTCGGCTCCGTAGTTCCCCGGGTGATCCGCTTTCATGCGAGCCACGAAGCTGTCGAGCAATCTCTGGCCTTGATTCAGGTCGATACCCGATTGCAGCCGGCCGACCGCGTAGAGCCCGTGGCTCCCCCGGTCGTTCTCATCGGGCACGCCCAGTTGAAGCGGGGTCCAAAGCTGAGTTCTCTCATCCACCGAGTAATCGAGCGGGAGACGAAAATCCTGCGGCATTACTCCGACCACGGTGTACGGCACGGCATTGAGCTGGATCGCCCGGCCGATAATCGCCGGGTCGGCGTCGAACCGCCGGCGCCAGACACCCTCCCCGAGGATGACGACACGCGCTCCGTTGGGTTGATCCTCTTCCGCCGTGAAGGTCCGGCCCAGGATGGGTGACACCTGCAGAACGCTGAAGAGGTTGGCCCCGACGAGACCCCCCCGGACCCGCTCCGGATCTCCGTTGTCGGTGAGGGTGAACGACCCGTCATCGAAAGGAGCCACACCGGAGAAGACCTGAGATTGCTGGGAGTAGTCCACGATCTCCGGGCCGGAGAGCCAGGTCTGATCCCAACCCTTCCAGTGGCTCCACAGGATGACCGCGCGCTCCGGCTCCTTGTACGGAAGCGGCTTGAGCAGAATGCCACGCAGCACGCTGAAGATTGCGGTGTTGGCGCCGATCCCAAGCGCCAACGTGAGGACCGCAACGAGGGTGAAACCCCGGTTGCGAAACAGAGTGCGAGCGGCAAACCGCAGGTCCTGCAGCAAGGTGTCCATGCATCACCTGGTGTTCAAAGTTCAGTACTCGGTACTCGGTACTAGGTACCCGGTACTCACTCCGTCCTCACTCAGCTCGCATTGCCTCGGAAGGATCGATGCTCAGCACTCGTCGAGCGGGCAGATAGCAGGCGACCAGCGCCACCAGGACGAGGATCAGCGGGACCACGCCGAAGCTGATCGGATCCGCCGGTGAGACTCCATAGAGCATTCCCGCGAGAAGGCGGGTACCGATCAGCGCCAGCGGAATCCCCACCGCAACTCCGGCCAACACTGGGCGAAGGCCCTTCAGGAGTGCCAGCCGCATCACCTGCTCCGGCGATGCCCCCAGCGCCATGCGGACTCCCATCTCCCGTCTCCGCTGACTCACCGTGTAAGCGACGAGACCGGCGAGCCCGACTCCAGCGAGCAGCAGTGCGATCGTGGCAAAGGCGGTGAGGAGGTAGGTGCGGAACCGGGGCTCACCCAAAGACTCGGCCACCATGCCGCTGAGTGTCCGCACCGCGGCCACCGGCTGATCGGGATCGACCTCGAGCACCGCCTGCCGCATCGGGGAGGCAAGGAGAAGCGGGTCCGATTCCGTCGCGATCACGATGGTCATGTCGCGCGCCGGACGTTGGGCGAATGGGAGATAAACCTGAGGCGCTGCCTCGGCGGCGAGACTCGCGCTCTTCACATCGCTCACTACTCCGACGATCTCCCGCATCGCGGAGGGGAAATCGAGGTGAGGCGGCCCATTGGCGCTGAAGACCAGTGCTTCGGTGCTGAGCGCCAGGCGTTTCCCCACCGCATTTTCCCCCGGCCAGTAACGGCGGGCGGTCGCTTCGCTGATGATGGCGACCGGAGTTCCCCGAGGATCGTCCTCAGGACCAAAGCCCCGCCCTGCCACCAACCGGATCCCCAGGACCCGGAAGTAGTCAGGTGAGACGCCATCGTATTGAGCCTGGGGTTCCTGGTTGGGTGCCGGCTCAGGCCTGCCTTCGATGCGGAAGTCTGTGCTGCCAAGCTCACCCGAGAGCGGCATCTGTTCCACCGTGGCCGCAGTGCGGACTCCTGGCAACCCGCGCGCCCGGTCGAGCACGGCGTCGAAGAAGGCCGCCGTCCGCGCGCCGTCCTGATACCGCTCCCGCTGGAGATTCACGTCGACGGCCAGGACGTTGTCGGGACGGAATCCGGGGTCCTCGTCCTCGAGTCGCAGCAGACTCCGGACGAGAAGCGCGGTGCCGATAAGCAGGATCAGTGACAGAGCAACCTGCGATAGGACCAGGGCGCCGCGGCTCCGTTGTCCACCGCCGTCGGATCCTCCCTTGAGCGCCGCCTGGAGATCCACTCGCGACGCGCGCAGGCCCGGGATCAGGCCAACCAGCGCGCCGGTCAGCAGAGAAACCACAATGGCGAAGCCCAGAATCGGAGCGTCGACTCTGAGTGGTTCGCCCCCGAGGCTGTAGGGCAGGAAGAGGTCACCTTGCTGGAAGTGGCTGAACACCGGCAGACCCAGCAGCCATACCGCGAGAATCACCCCGAGCAGACCCCCGGCAGCTCCAAGGATCAGGCTCTCCGCGAGCTGGCCGGAGAGAAGCCGGTTGCGAGTCGCGCCAAGAGCGGCACGCACCGCCAGCTCGCGCCGCCGGGCCACTCCTCGCGCCAGCACCAGTCCCGCGACATTGGCGCAGGCGACCAGCAGCATGAGACCTACTGCCGCGGTCAGGAGCAGTACGACCGGGCGAAGCGGCGCGATCACGCTGTCGCGGAAGCCGACCAGCTTGATCGCCCACCCGGTATTGAAGTCGGGATACTGACTCGCCAAACCTCCGGCGACGGCGCCGACCTCGGCGCGGGCCTGATCGAGGGTGACGCCGTTCTTGAGCAGGCCGACGGTTCCCAGATAGGCCGCGCCGCGCGCATGACGCGCCGAACGATTGCCGGTGCCGGTCGCGGGGTCCTGCTGCAACGGGACCCAAAGGTCCGGCGTTCGCGGATAGGTGACAAATTGGAAATCGGCCGGCAGGACGCCGACCACGCGGTACGGTTCTCCATTGAGCGTGAGGTTGCCGCCCACCAGGCTTGGGTCGCGGCCGAATCGAGTCTGCCACAATCCGTTGCTGATGAGAACGACCCGTCCCGCTTCCGCGCGATCCTCATCCTCGGAGAACACCCGACCTGCGGCCGGGTTCACGCCGAGGGCACGAAACAGGCTCGCGGAGCCAGCCGCGTACTGCAATTGCTCAGGACCGCTGCTGCCGTTCAGCACCAGACGACGATCGCGCGATGCGCTCCAGGCGCCCAGCTCCTCGAACGAGCCAGACTGCTCGCGCAGATCGCTGAAGTTAGGGAAGGAGAGCGGCAGGCGATCCCAGCCGGATCGGGGGTTGTCACCCCAGATCAGGACAAGCCGGTCGGAACGCGCGAAGGGGAGCGGCCGAAGGAACACTCGGCTGACCAGCGTGAAGATTGCCGCATTGGCCCCGATCCCGACCGCGAGCGTCAGAATCGCCGCGATCGTGAACCCCGGCGAACGCCGCAGCGTTCGGAAAGCATATCGGAGGTCAGCC
>DATIOP010000010.1:0-3530 GCA_035472975.1 Gemmatimonadales bacterium | reverse complement strand
GTTGCAGAACGGCGAGAAAATTGAGGCAGCTCCTGCGTCCTATATATATCGCACGGCCGCGTCTGCAGCCCTGGACCTCCTGCGACGGCGACGGGCGCGGCGGGAGACTCCGGTTCGGGTGAGCCGGGTCACCGGCGAGGCGATCCTGGGTGAGTCGCCCTCACCCGAGGCCCTCATGGATGGGGCCGAGCTGGCCGAACAGATCGGTGAAGCCGTAGGACGCCTCCCCGATTCACGGCGCTCGGTCGTCCGGATGTACCTGGCGGGCTACGGCCGGGAGGAAATCGCCGATCTGCTGGGCTGGACCGAGGCCAAGACCAGGAACCTGCTCTATCGGGGATTGGCGGACCTGCGGGAACGGCTCACCAGCATGGGAATCGGCCCCGAGGTGGACTCATGAAAGAGGAGCGCATGCGGGAAAGCTATGACCGGCTGCTGGCCATCCGAGCCTCTGGAGAGGCCGATCGAACCTCCTGCCTCACGCCGGAGGCGATGCAGGAGCTGTTGCAGCCGGAAATTTCCGAAGAGGAGCGCCTCCGCCGCATCGACCACGTCATGGGGTGTCCGTACTGCCTTCCCGAATTCGAACTCTTGCGTTCGGTGGCCAAGGCAGAGCCGTCGCGTCCCTTTCCCCGGGTGACCGCCCTGGCAGCTGCCCTGACGCTGCTTCTCGGAGCCGCGCTGGTCTGGAGACTCAGCTCGCCGCGTGATGAGTCCGTCCTGAGGGGAGAAGGGGCGCCGATCGCAATGGAGACCCCGGCGCCGGACGCCAAAGTGGTACCTCCGGCATCCTTCGTGTGGCATCCGGTTGCGAATGTGCTGCAGTATCGGATCGAGGTACTCACCCCTTCGGGAGATCTCGTCTGGCAGTACGCGGGCACCGATACGAGCGCGACCATGCCATCCGACACCCCGCTGCAGTCAGGCGCGGACTATCGCTGGGCCGTCGTCGCCGAATTCGCCAACGGGGAGCACATCCGTTCGACTCTGCAGCGCTTCAAGGTCGCAGCGCCCTGAACCTCCGGCGCGCAATCAGCGCGACCAGTCCCAATCCGATCAGCACCCCAGCCAGGGACGCGCCACTCCGGCTGGCCGGCCGCTCCAGGGGTACCCGCGCGAGTGGATCACCGATCAATGTGAAGGAAGCCCATACCGCCGGAGGCGCGCCGTTCCGCCTCGCCTCCAGTTTCGCGCGCTGCAGTGCGTCCGTCGCGGGAAGACCGTCCGCGAGCCCTCGGTAGAATGGTTCGATCAGGGTGTTTCGCGAGCGGTCCTTGATCGGCCAGAGCGTCGCGAGAACCGACCGGGCGCCCGCTTGGAGCAGTGGGGCGGTCAGTCCCTGAATGCCTTCCCCTCCTACAACCCATCCCCCCGCAGTCCGGCAAGCGGAAAGGACCACGACATCCGCAGCGAGTCGCAGGTTTGCGAGATCCGCAGGTCCAACGAAGCCATCCTCATCCTGTCCGGGCGCCAGTGCCAATGCAGTCCGGCTAAGCGTGCCTTCATCGACGATGGCATGGGTCGCGAGATGAATGATGCGGAAGCTGTCGAGCGGAGTCTGCTTGAGGAACGCCTCACTCGCCTCGTCCCGAAGCCGGAGAACCGGGCGTCGGCCATAGCGGCTTACGGCGTTGGCCTCATCGGCAGAACCACCAAGCCGGGGCAACCCGCCGGTCGCGGCGAACGCTGCACGATAGATGCTGGTCTCCTCATCTCCGCTCTTCTCCGTAGCGAATCGAGGATCCGCGATGGCTAGCACGCGAGGGGGGAGCGTACTCGAGGGACGCGTGTGCAGCCTGGCCGCCACCGCAGCGGAGGGCGCCACCGTGATGGCGTAACGGGTTACCACCGGTTCGTTGGTAGACAGGATCAGCGCGTCGAACGGCAGCCGGTGCAGGGGACCATCGGGGACCAGGACGAACCTGCGGATCTCGGCCGGAACTCCGGCCAGCGCGGAATCGAGCAAGGCGGCGCGAAGTCGGCTGCCGAGCTTGCTGCCGTCGTCGCCGGAGGAGAGCAGGGCAGTGAAGCGCTCAATGTCCGGACCCAGGGAATCGAGCGGCGCCAGGACGTAGGCGGCTAGTCGGAGCGGAGTCGCCACAAAAAGCGTGGTACGCTGGCCGCGGGGTCCGGCGAGGTATTCCAGCAATGCGGTCTGAGAATCGATCGCGGCGCCCGCGAGCTCCAGCGGATCGGCGGTCGTCTCTGCGCGGGGCCCCCCACCCGATGAATCCGAGAGCGCCATGGTCTGCACCATGTGGTCGGTCAGCGTGCGGGCTCTCCTTCGCTCCACGAGATTAAACGCCTGCCGCACGTAACCCGCCCCAACCAACTCGGCCACGATCGTCGCCAGTCCCGCATCGGGCTCGTCCCAGAGCGACCTGGCCTGAAAGACCAGCAGTCGGAGGTCCCGGTCGCTTAGTCCGGCCCGAAATGCGTCGATGCGATCCGACGCGGTCGTCGCCTCATCCAAAGCCCGGGCGAAGTCGCCCTTGCGAACGTACACCTCGGCGAGCCGAATCTTGATGGCGTATTGATCCAGGTACTGCTGGGGTCCGCTGGTCGAGAGCGCCCCTTTCAGGTAGCGCTCTGCCGCCGGTAGATCATTCATGCGTAAAGAGACGAGGCCCAGAGGGTATTGCAGTCCGCTGCTCCAGCCGGCATGGCCATGGGCATCTCCGTATTGCATCGCCGTCAGGAGTTCAGCCCGAGCTCCTTCCCAGTCTTCGCGGAAAGCCTTCGCCGCCGCCAGGCGATGATGGGAAAAGAGCACTCCTTCGGCCGACCCGCTGCGCTCCGCATTGGCGAGTCCACGGCGGAAGATGGCTTCGGCCTCATCCAGCCGCCCCGTTTCGAGTGCGACACTGCCCTCGGCTGCTGCGATGTTCCCCAGGGCGAACCGGTCGTTCAACGTCGTGAAAATCCGCTTCGCAATCAGGAAGTCTTCGACCGACGAGCGTCTGTCGCCGAATTGCCAGCTCACCAGGGAAAGGAAGCGTCGGGCCCAGGCGATGGAGAACCGGCAGCTGACGCTGTCGCCTGCAACCACCGCTTCGGAGAGCCAGCGGCGCGCTCCACCGAAGTCGAAAACGGCTGAGGCGTTGTACCCGCGGGTGAAAAGTGCAAGCGAGAGCATTGCGCCATCGCGGGCTGCACGGAGGGCCGTGATAGCGCTGTCCAGATTGGCGTCCGCCGCCTCGGGTCCCGTCTCGGTGTTGATGAGAACATTGGCCAGCGCGTGATAGCAGTGCCCGATCATCCTCAGCGAGCCGCTGCGCTTCGAGGCCGCGAGTCCCAGCTTCGCTTCGTGCTCCGGGTCGCCCTGGCCGGCGAAACTCATGAGCGGCGCCTTGGTACAGGCGACGAGGGCAAGCACTTCATCATCCCCAGGCGGCGTGACCCGCTCAGCGGAGTCCATGATCGCGAGGCCGGCGGTCATTCCCGAGAGACGGGACCGCAAAAAGCCGAGGAATCCCAGTGCCGTCGCCTGCGCGGAGCGATCGCCGGTTTGTGCCGCTAGAGTGGCCGCC
>DATIOP010000009.1:0-2773 GCA_035472975.1 Gemmatimonadales bacterium | reverse complement strand
TCCACCGAGTTGAGCTCCATTCTGCCGCGCGCTCCGCTCAGTTCGATCGAGCCATCCACCGAGCGGAGGGAGATGAGTCCCCCTCCTCCGCTGATGCGGATCTCCCCTTCGACTGTTTCAACTGTGATCTCTCCCTTGGTCCCATCAATCGTGACGTCACCGCTCTGGCCGCTGATCGCAAGGTTGATATCGGCGGGCACGGTCAGATGGTAGTCCACTGTCTCGGGGCCGTACCGTCCGGAGCTGCGGATCGAGACACTGCTGCCGGACACATCAATGTCCACGTCTCCCTCGTCGTCTTCGGGATCGGCCTGGACCCGTACCGCGCTCTTGGCCCAGACGCCGATCGTCACCGACCCCTCGAAGTTGTTGAGATCGAGTCGGGAGCCCGGTCGCACCGTGACGGTGGTGTCGATCTGCTGGACGGCAGTCGCCACGATGAGAGCCGACGCGAGAAATGCGAACATGGATACGAGTCCTTTCGAGATCAGCTCTTCCGCGCAGCCAGGAGGGCGGCGCGCTGCAGCAATTCCACTTTTTGCATCTGGGTTTCCGCCAGATGCCCGTGCAGGTACGGGTTCTTGGGATCGGATGCCAGCGCCTGCTGGGCTTCGCCGATCGCCTTGTCGATCAGTGCGAGTTTCGACTCCAGCACCCGCACGGTGGTCGAGTCGAGTTTGCCACGATTTTCCGTTAGGACCTGCTGCAGCTCGGTCACCGCGGCGTCGTAGCCCTTCGGGGTCAGGTTGGAAGCCTTGTTGGACGCGGGGATCACCGCGGGAGTCCCAATCTGGGCTTGATCGGCGGCGTGACCACGAAGGAACCAGGCAACTCCGGCCGCCGACAGGAGCATCAACGCGATCGCCGCGGCAAGGAGCTGGGGAACCGTGAAGACGACACGGCGGGACCGCTTGATCGGACGTACCACTTCGCCCTCGCCGATGAAGGCGGCGATGCCCGGCCAGAGATCGCCCGCGGGGGGACGGTCGTTCAGCGCCTGCACCCGTGCCACCACGCCGCGAAGATCGGCCAGGGTGTTCGAGCACTCCTCACATGCGGCGAGATGCCGCTCGACCTCCTCGCGCTCCGAGGGAGGCAGACTCCCGTCGAGGTAGTCCGACAGCCGTTCAGTGAGATGGGTCATGGCTTCTCTCTCCCGCTCTGGCCTTGGCCGAGCATGTGACGCAGCGCCATTCGTGCGTGGTGCAACTGCGACTTCGACGTTCCACTCGTGATGCTCAGCATGCCGGCGATTTCTTCGTGCCGGTACCCTTCGATATCGTGCAGCACCAGGATCTGTCTCGCGCCATCGGGAAGCCGCTGGATCGCGGTTTCGACATCGAGCGTGAACCCGGCCGGCAGGTTGCGTCCCGGCAGCCGATCGAGCGATTCCGGATCGTCGGTGTGACGCTGCCGTTTGATCCCCAGCGCCTCGCGCCGGGTCAGGATCAGGTTCAGAGCAAGGCGGTGCAGCCAGGTGCCGAATGCCGAATCGCCGCGAAACGTGCCGAGCTTCTGCCAGGTCCTGATGAAGATCTCCTGCGTCACATCCTCCGCATCGTCGCCGATCATCCGCCGCACGAGGGAGTGAATCCGTCCCAGATGGCGGCGGTACAACCGCTCGAAGGCATGAGAGTCTCCGGCCGCGGCCAACGTGGCATCCACGGCATCTCCGTCAATGGCGTCGCTCTGGGTGGTAGCGCGCAGAGGCACAGTTCCGGATTGGGTGACTTGCATGCGGGGATTTGGACAGGCAACCCGCGTCAATGGTTGGAAAAGTGTCTCCAAATCCCTCTGGTGGCGAGATCTACACCTGTCGGACTCAATTCTGTGCACTAGTTTGGGGCAGTCACCAGTAAACCTCCCCTCCTCCACCGGCATCTCACCAGCGATGACAACCCTACGCCGTTCGAGGCCGTGAATCAGACGGTCCGCCGAGCCCAGGAGGGAGATGCCGACGCGTTCCGGATGTTGTATGAGGAACACGGTGGTCGTGTCTTCGCCCTCTGTCTCAGGCTGTCCGGTGATCGCGCCGAGGCGGAGGAATTGACGCAGGATGTATTCGTGCGGGTGTGGGAGCGGCTGGAGACATTCCGCGGCGATAGCGCCTTCTCCACCTGGTTGCACCGTCTGGCGATCAATGAAGTGCTGGGAGAGAAACGGAGCGCAGCCCGGCGATCCCGCCGGGTGGTTTCCACCGACCAGCCCGAATTGCTGGAGCGGCCTCGGGGAGAATCAGGTGACACGGAAAACTGGGATCTCTCAAACGCGATCGCGGGGCTGCCGGCGGGCGCCCGGGCCGTTTTCGTGCTGCACGACATCGAAGGCTACCAGCACGGGGCAATCGCCTCAATGACGGCGATTGCCGAAGGAACCTCTAAGGCTCAGCTGCACCGGGCACGCAGACTTTTGCGGGAGAAACTGAAACCATGACATGCGACGAAGCAGTCGCCCTGCTGGACGATTACGCGGACGGGCTGCTTACGCCGGAACGGACGGCGGTACTGGAAGCGCACCTGAAGACATGTCCAGACTGCCGGGCCGAGCTCGAGAGTCTTCAGGCGTTACTGGCAGATGCGAAGGCGCTCCCCAGGTCCATTACGCCACCGCCCGGGGCCTGGGCCGGCATCCAGCAGCGCATCGAGAGCAGGGCACGACCGGACGTCGTCTCGCTTTCTGCGCACCGGTCGCGGATACGCATGGTCTGGCTCGTCGCGGCCGCTGTCGTCCTGATGGTTCTCTCTTCGGCGGTCACCTCATTGTGGATCAAGCG
>DATIOP010000008.1:0-4281 GCA_035472975.1 Gemmatimonadales bacterium | reverse complement strand
CTGGTGGCGCTCTCCGCCCGCCAGGTGCGCCGCCGGGTGGCCGGGCATTTCGTCGAAGACCTCGACCTGATCGACGAGAGCGACTACACCAAGCCGATCACGATGGTGATCCCTGCCTTCAACGAGGAAGTGACGATCGTTGACAGCATCTCCAACCTCCTGCTCTGCGACTATCCCCGGTTCGAGGTGGTCGTGGTCAACGATGGTTCCCAGGACCAGACGATGGAGGTACTGAAACGCGCCTTCCGGCTCCGCCGTACCGACTTGCCATACCGGGACGCCATCGGAACCGCCAGAGTCCGGGCCACCTACCAGGCCATGGTGCCGCTGCCCAAGAACGTTTCGCAGCTGGTGGTGATCGACAAGGAAAACGCCGGCAAGGCCGACGCCTTGAACGCCGGGATCAATGCCTCGACCGCGCCGTACTTCGTCAGCCTCGATGCCGACTCGATTCTCGACCAGCGGGCACTCAAGGAGCTGATGCGTATGGTCCAGGAAGACCCGCGCATCGTCGCCGTGGGCGGCCAGGTTGCCATCGCGAATGGCTGCACCATCCGGCACAGCAAAGTGGTGAACGTGGGTCTCCCCTCCCATCCCTGGGCCCGGTTCCAGATGGTGGAGTACCTGCGTTCCTTCACCACCGGCCGGACCGGATTGGACCGGCTCGATTCGATCCTGATTCTCTCCGGCGTCTTCGCCGTCTTCGAGAAGGAGACCGTGATCCGGGCCGGCGGGTATCTCACGCCGCTGGTGCGTCACCGGCTGGTGGAGGAATACGTCGGCGAAGGCGCCGGCACGGTCTGCGAGGACATGGAGATCGTGGTCCGGCTGCATCGCTTCGTCCGAGACAAGCTACGGGACCGGAGGATCGCCTTTCTCCCCCATCCGGTCGCCTGGACCGAAGTGCCCGAGCGGCTCGACTCGCTTCGGAAACAGCGGGGACGCTGGTATCGCGGCCTTCGCGAGTCGCTCTTCTATCACCGGGAAATGCTGTTCAACCGGAAGTTCGGCCGGATTGGCTGGTTTGCGCTTCCCGCCTTCTGGTTCTTCGAGTACTACGGCCCGATGATCGAGATCATCGGCTACCTCTTCCTGCTCACGTTCCTCTTTCTCGAATTCGTCCTGAAGATTCACGTCCTGAACGAGCGCTATGCCGTTGCCTTCCTGCTCGCCTCGCTCGGCTGGGGCACGCTGGTGAATATCTTTGCCGTGCTCGTCGGGGCCTGGCGTTTCCGCTTCGGCCTGGCGGACAGTCTCCAGCGCGGCCTGCTGCCGTTCAACCGGCGGCGGGATGTGTTGATTCTTCTCGGGTACGCGCTGCTGGAAACCGTTTTCTGGCGCTTCCTGACGCTCTATTGGAGGCTTCGTGGTCTGATCGATGCCTGGCAGGGAAAGAGCAGCTGGGAGAAGTTCGCACGGGTAGGCTTCCAGAAACATCCGGAGGTTGTGCGTGCCTGAGACCACGGGGTTGCGGGTCCTCGCGGTGGATGATGATGATGCCGTTCTTCGCCTGATCGAAATGGTCCTCATCGCGGCAGGTTTCGACGCCACCCGTACCGCTCGCACGGCCAGGGAGGCGGTGGAACGGGCCGTCGACGCCGATGTAATACTCCTCGACTACAACCTCCCCGACGGGAACGGGATCGAGCTCCTGCCCAGCCTCCGGACGATTCCGGGCCAGCCCTCGGTCATCATGATCACGGCGCATGGCAACGAGTCGCTTGCGGCGGCGGCCCTCCGGCTCGGCGCGGAAGACTACCTCGTAAAGGACGCTTCGCTCGCCCAGCTGCTCCCCCAGGTCCTGGAGCGGGTGCGCCGGATCCGCGCCGTTCGCGAAGCGCTCGCGGCGGCAGAGCGGGATCTGGTACATGCGGAGCGGTTAGCCGCTATTGGACAGCTGAACGTCACCCTTCATCACACGATCAACAACCCGTTGATGGCCGCCTCCGCCGAGGCCGAGCTGCTGTTGAGCGACGCCACCAACTTCACGCCGGAGCAGCGGGAGTCGCTGGAGACGATCCGCTCCGCGCTCAAGACCATCCAGGAAACACTCCAGCGCGTCAGTACCCTGAGACACGACAAGACCGCGGAGTACGTGCAAGGGGTGTCCATGATTGATCTCTCCCGCCGGACTCAGGCTGCCCAGCTCGCCCTGGGCGAAGCGGTGGTGTTTCTTCCCGACGAAGATCTGGCCCGGGTCGTGAGCCTGCTGCTCAAACACGCTGGCTTCTCGGTGGAGCGGGTGGAACGACTGGAGAGCCTGGACGCGTCCGCTTCCCGCCTGGGGATCAACCTCGTTGTGTTGATGGGCACTACCGGCGACGGGGCGGACGCGTTTGGAGGTTTCCGACCGGCGGCGGATCGAGGCTACACGCTGGTCGCGCTGGTTGCGGGAGATGGAAGCGCCGCGCGGGAGGGAGGGGCCGACCTCGTGGTCAGTCTTCCCTTCGATCCCGGTACCTTCGTGAGTGAGCTGCTGGCCGGGATGAAAGCCTAACTAGGCGAGCCGCTTCACCTGCCGGACAATCTCCCCGACCGAGACCGGCCGTCGCAACACGAGATTCCCTTCCGCCGCGAAGCGATCCCAGACCGGCTCCGCGTAGACCCCGACAACCAGGATCAACTTCGCCTTGGGCACCAGGCGGAGTAGCGCATCCACCGTTTCGGGAGTGGCGAACTTGTCGTCGTGGAGGTCCAGCACCACGAGGGGAGGGGGTTCCGGCTCTCGCGCGAGGTAGTTCAACGCGCGCCGCAGCCCGGCCTGTGCATTCACTTCGTAACCCGCTTCCTGCAGCTCCGCCAGCACCAGCGCCCGGCTCTGCCAATCCTCCGCCACGAGCAGAAGGTCCTCCGGCACGGCTAGCGCCTCCGGCTTTTCACCGAGGGCATCTCGCGGGTCATGATGTCCAATTCCTCACGCGACGCCAGCCGCGGCAGCGTAGGATCCGCGTCGTCGACCGGCGAGAGGCACACGACCACCTCCTGCGGGAGCAGGTGACGGATCGAGTTGGCGTAGTACTCGAGGAGTGGGCGCTGATTGGGAAGGATGACGAACTCGTCGCCGCCCTGGGAGATTACCAGGCGCCGCATCTGGAACATCAGCCAGGCTCGGTTCCACACCTCCTCAACCGGAAGCTCCCGGCGCACGATCTTGGCATTGAACTCCGCGAGCCGGTCCCTGATTTCATCCATCCGTTCGAAGAGTTCGTTGCGCCGGACCAGGCTGGCGCTGCCGAACGACAGCAGCGTCGCGGCGGCAAGCGGCACCGGCGTGATTGGCACCACCTGCCCGATGCGCTCCATGGCGTGGTCGGCCAGACGCTGCATGTGCGGCAGGCGCTCCTCTTTCGGCAGCTCCAGGAGGTCGGACGGTTGGTCCGCCAACCAGGCTCGGACCGAAACCGGAGTTCCGAAGCTCACCGCCACTTTGCCATAGCGTTGCAGGCGACCGGTGATCAGCCGGAGCAGGTTGCTCCCCAGGTAGCTCACGACGCCGGTCAACTGGCTCCAGCGCGAAAGCCGGCGCCCGCCGACGATCCGCTCCCGGATCAGCGAACGATCTTCCAGCACCCGGTCGTAGTTGATCCCGACCGGCACCAGCCAGATGTCGCGATCGAAGCCCGGGTCCCGCATCGTGCGCACGACGTAGTCGAGGAGCCCGATCTTGGCCGGCCTCAAGGCGCCATCACGAGTCAACCCGCCTTCGAGAAAGAGCCCCTGGGTGACACCGTTCCGGGTGATGAGCTGGACGTAGTGCTCGAGCACCGTGTGGTACAGCGGCTCCCGGAACTGCCGTCTGATGAAATAGCTGCCGAAGCTCTTGAAGACGTATTCGAGCGGCCAGGTCCGGGCCCACTCGCCAACTGCATAGCTGATGCTCACTACCCGGGCGAGCACATAGGCCACGACGACATAATCGGCATTGCTCCGGTGATTCATCAGGTAGAGCACCACGTCCCGCTTGGGGATCTGGTCCAGCGCCTGATGGTCCCGGTACTCGATGTTCGATTTGTACAGCAGGTTGATCAGCAGGCGGGCGGTGTTGTACCCGATCCGGTAGTACGAAAGGACATTGAAGAATGGGACGATCTCGTCGATGTACTGGTTGACCCTCATCCGGACCTGCGACTCTGCTTCCTCGTACTCCTGGGCGTGACGCTCGATCGCGGCGAGGATCTCGGGGTCGTGCAACAGCTGCTCGCGGAGGATGTCGCGCTCGACCAGCGGCTGACCGCGTCGGCTTACCAGACGCTGCTGCGAGAGCTCGGCACCTCGCATCAG
>DATIOP010000007.1:0-5272 GCA_035472975.1 Gemmatimonadales bacterium | reverse complement strand
GCTCCAATCCGTAGACCACGTGCTGCCTGATGATGCGCGCCGAGTCCTCCGGTTTGAGGTCGTCGTGCGGGTTGCGCCCGCCCTGCTGGTTTTCGGCGAAATAGAGCGGGCCGACCAGCTTGCCGACATCGTGATAATAGCAGCCGACCCGAGCCAGCAGCCCGTTGGCCTGAATCGCGTTACAAGCGGCTTCACAGAGGTTGGCCATCTGGAGACTGTGGGCCCAGGTGCCGGGAGCCTCGGTGGCCAGGCGTTTGAGGAGCGGGCGCGACGGGTCCGCCAGCTCCAGCAGCCGGAGATCGGTCGTGATTCGGGTGAGCCATTCGGCGAGCGGCAGCAGGGCCATGGCGACCGACGTGCTCACCAGGGCGACGATGCCGCCGATCCCTGAGCTCCGAAGCATGTCGTCCGCGCTCCACCCCGCCATCAACCCGTAGGTGCATGCGGCGATGGCGTATGCGACGGTGATCGCGGCGATGCTCACCAGAACCTGACTGCGGCGGCGCACCACCCGCATGCTGATGGCCCCCGCGACGCCGCCGGCAATGCCGAAGAAGAGCGTCGCGGCATCGGTCTGCCCACTCTGGGTTCCCAGCAGGAGTGCCAGGGTGATGGCGCAAGTGATCGCAATGCGACCGTTATAGAGCAGGGTGACCAGGATAGCCGCAAGCGGAATTGGGAGCGGTTCGGCGCGGGCCGGGAATAGCCCGTCGAGCAGATCGCCGAGAACGATGGAGAGCGTGAAGAGGGCGGTAAAGAACACCATCTCCCGCATTCGCCGATAGGTCTCGCGGCGATAGAACGCGAGCAGCAGCCAGAAGATGGAGAGGATGACGAGATTGTAGAGGACGGGGCCGACCCAGGTCCGGATGAAGCCGCCGGTGATCGTCGGAGGATATGCCAGCCGAGTGGCCAGCGCCGGGATGAGGATCAGTCCCCATCGAGCCGCGTGGAATGTGAAACGATTCAGCAAGGAGGATCCGGCGGCGTCACCCCACGCGCGCTCGGCCCTTCCATCACGCATCAACCGTTCTGGTCCTCCGCGTAGGCTCGGATGATCTCCCGCACCAGCCTGTGGCGCAGTACATCGGACTCGTCGAGATAGCAGAACGCAATCCCGTCGATCCCGGGGAGCACCCGTTCGATCTGGATCAGCCCCGAGTCTTCCCGTTTGGGAAGGTCGATCTGAGTTTTGTCTCCGGTGACCACGACTTTGCTGTTCACGCCCAGCCGGGTCAGGAACATCTTCATCTGGGCGATGGTGGCGTTCTGCGCCTCGTCCAGAATGATGAACGCGTCCGCGAGCGTGCGGCCCCGCATGTAGGCCAGCGGCGCGATCTCGATCGTTCGCGTCTCCAGCGCCTTCTGCACCCGGTCATGCGGCATCATGTCCTCGAGTGCGTCGTACAACGGGCGGAGATACGGATCCACCTTGGCCTGCATGTCGCCGGGGAGAAATCCCAGCGACTCTCCCGCTTCCACCGCGGGCCGGGCCAGGATGATCCGGCGGACCCGCTTCCGGGCCAGCGCTTCCACCGCCTTGGCGACGGCGAGATAGGTCTTGCCGGTGCCGGCGGGGCCGATGCTGATGACGACGTCGTGGGTGGCGATGGCCTGCAGATAGTCCCGCTGGCCCTGGGTCTTGGGCACGATCACCCGGCGCAAGCCGGGGAGAATGATGCGCTGCTCGCCGCCCGCTAACGGTTCAGTCGCCGGACCCTGTGCCACCAGACGGGCCACGTCGTCCGTGGTTACCGCTTCGCCCATGCGAGTCAGGTCAAGCATCGCTTGAACCACACTGGTCGCGCGCTCGACCTGCTCGAAGCTTCCGCCGACCGTGATCGCATCACCCCGGAGGGAAACCCGGACCCCTAGCGCCCGTTCCAGTGCGAGCAGGTTGGCATCGTTCACGCCGGCCAGGAGCAGTGGGTCGGCGCCTTCAGTCGACAATTTGTGTTGGATGTCGTCGGCCAATTTTGTCTCCTTGAAAAAAGCGTGAGACGTGAGAAGTAAGAGGTGAGAGGGAAATGCCCTCACGTCTCACGTCTCACCTCTCACATCTCACGTCTCACGTCTCACGTCTCACGTACCTCAATATGAAGCGCCTTCAAGTCATCGGGATTCACGACGGTCGGCGCCCCCTCGAACAAGGCGCGTGCTGCCGTAGTCTTGGGGAACGCGATTACATCCCGCAGGGACGTAGCCCCCGCCAGCAGCATTGAAATCCGATCGAATCCCAGGGCGAACCCGCCGTGGGGTGGCGCGCCGGCGGCGAGGCCGTCGAGCAGGAAACCGAAGCGGCGACGGATCTCGGAGTCCGGAATGCCCAGCAGCTCGAAGATTCTTCGCTGCACCGCCGGATCGGTGATCCGGATGGAGCCGCTCCCCAGCTCGTTGCCGTTGTAGACCGCGTCGTAGTGCAGCGCCCGGGTGACTCCTGGACTCTTGTCCAGCAGCGCGATGTCGTCCGGATGGGGCGCAGTGAACGGATGATGGGCCGGCACGTGCTGGCCCGTGTCGGGGTCCAGCTCGAAGAGCGGGAAGTCCACGATCCAGCAGAAGGCGTGATCCTTGTTCGGCTTGGAGCCGGGTCGCTTTACCAGTTCGGATCGCAGGACGTGCAGCGCGGGTGAGGTGACCTGATCAGTTCCGACAACCGCGAGCAGCAGATCCCCCTCGGCGCCCAGCTTCGCCAGCGTCTCGGTGCCGACCGCCTTTACGCCCTGCCCTTCCCAACCCGTCGCGGTGCGCTTGGCCCAGATCAGTCCTCCCGCCTTGGCGCCTTTGACTGTCGCCGTGAGCCCGTCGATTTCCTTTCGGCTCATGCCGGAAGATCCCGGCACCACGATCGCACGCAGGCGCTGGCCGCTCGCTACCGCGGACTTGAGGAAGTCCGCCGCGTCGGCTCCGACCTGAGGAGTAAGGTCCCTGATTTCGAGGTCGTAACGCAGGTCGGGCTTGTCCACGCCAAAGCGTTCCATCGCCTCGCGCCACCGCATCCGAAGGAACGGCGTCTGCACCGACTGTCCCGCCTCAGCCCACAGGTCCAGCAGGACCTTCTCGACCACGGCCATCACGTCGTCCGCCGAGACGAACGACGCTTCCAGGTCGATCTGGGTGAACTCGGGCTGGCGATCGGCGCGGAGATCTTCGTCCCGGAAGCAGCGCGCGATCTGGAAGTAGCGATCGTAGCCCGCCACCATCAGCAGCTGCTTGTAGATCTGTGGTGACTGGGGCAGCGCGAAGAACTCGCCAGGATGAACCCGGCTCGGCACCAGGTAGTCGCGCGCGCCTTCGGGAGTCGGCTTGGTGAGAATCGGCGTCTCGAGCTCCAGGAAGTCGAGCTCGGTGAGCGTGCGCCGGGAGCGCTGCAGGAGGCGGTGCCGCAGCATGAGGTTCCTCGCCAGCTCCGGACGGCGCAGGTCGAGCACCCGGTGCTTGAGCCGTAGCTCCTCGGCAGGAAGCTCTTCCCCTTCTTTGCGGGCGACCGGGATCGCGGGCGTTTCCGCCGGCCCCACGATCTGCAGGGATTCCACCCTGATCTCGACGTCGCGAGTGGCAAGCGCGGTGTCGCGGGCAGATTCCGGTCGCAGCTCCACAGTTCCGCTCACCAGCACGACACTCTCCGCTCCGACCTCGCCGGCACGGCGCAGCACGTCGGCCGGAGCCCACCTGGGGTCGAAGGAGAGCTGCACAATCCCGTCGCGGTCCCGCAGGTCAATGAACAGAAGCCCGCCAAGATCACGCACTCGATGCACCCAGCCACCGAGCCGAACCTTCTGGCCCGCGTGCTCACGGCGGAGACTGCCGCAGCGGTGAGTCCGGAACGCCGTGGCGGTCATCGTTCCTCGGCCTCCACCAATACTTGGTGGAATTCGGCGGGAGTCTGCGCCTTGAGCAGCGCCTCGCGTACCGCCTCACGACGAACCACTCGGGCGATTCGGCTCAGCGCCTTTACATGCAGCCCGGCAGCGCCCTCGGGGCCGACAAGAAGAAAGAAGAGCCGCACCGGTTCACCGTCGAGTGCGTCGAACGGCACACCCACCGGGCGGCTGCCGCATACCAGCTGAAGGTCGTGAATGGTCGCCGACTTGGCGTGAGGAATCGCGATGCCGTACCCGATGCCGGTACTCAGGACCTGTTCCCGTTCCTCGACCGCGGCCAGGATCCTGGCTGGGTCGCCACCAGAGCGTTCGGCAAGGAGTTGAGTGAGCTCGCGGATGACGCCCGGCTTGTCGCCCGCCTCGAGGGGGACTTTGATCCGGTCAGGCGTCAGCAGTTCGGTGAGCAGCAATCGGCGGTCAGGAGTAGGGGACCCGAGCAAACCTAACCCGCCCGAGCAAACCCTGCAAGCGATTCAGGGACTAGGGGTTAGGGGCTTCGGCGGTATCGCTAAGGCGACGGTCGATGGTGCATTGTCGATGGTCGGTCGCTCAAACGAATGCCGCCGGAGGGGGTGGCCTCCGGCGGCACAGATCGTCAGGCGGAGCTCAGATCATGGCACCGCGAAGGTCTTGGAGATCGATCCGGTCAGGCCGCCGGCATCGGTCACCGTCAAAACGACCGTCCGGTTGCTCGTCTTTTCATACTGCACGGTGATCTGGACGCCAGTACCCAACAGCCGGCCACCGGCCCCGTTCCAGCGATAGTTCACGACGCCATGGTCGTCGGTGGAGCTGCTGCCGTTCAGCGTGCAGAGATGCTGTGCATTGCAGCTAACGGTGAAGTTCGCCACCGGCGGGTTGTTACCGCCGCCGCCGCCACCGATGAAGCCCATGTAGACCAGCAGGTTCGTGGTGTTGGCACCCGGGTTCTTCACGACTGCCGAGGCGTTGGTGATCAGGGCAGTGCGGACCTGGGCCGGAGTCGCCGTCGGATTGGCGGACAGGTAGAGCGCTACGACGCCCGCCACGTGCGGAGTCGCCATCGAGGTCCCGCTGATGGTGTTGGTGGCGGTGTTACTGCCGATCCAGCCCGCGGTGATGTTTACACCTGGACCATAGATATCAACGCAGGTCCCGATGTCGGAGAAACTGGCGCGGTTGTCGCCGATGTCGCTCGCGGCCACGGTGAGGGCGTTGGGAGTGCGGGCCGGCGAGTTGTTGCAGGCGTTCGATCCGAAGTTGTTGCCTGCGGCGATGGCGTAGATGATCCCCTTCGCGATCGACGCGGTCACAGCGTCATCCAGCGCCTGGAAAGTGCCGCCACCCAGGCTCATGTTCGCCACGGCGGGCTTGATGCCGTTGTTGGTGACCCAGTCCACTCCCGCGCT
>DATIOP010000006.1:0-1500 GCA_035472975.1 Gemmatimonadales bacterium | reverse complement strand
ACCTGGAGGACGCCGCCACCGTGCTCCGGATGTTCGACGAATTCATTCAGGACGCTCCGGAGCAGTTCGGAGGCTTCCCCGGGTTCCAGATCGCCCCGCCGCGGCCTTTCATCCCGGAGAACAGGCATGGCGACACCCTATGCCTGGTGGTGGTGCACTGGGCCGGCCCGATCGACCAAGCGGAGAGAGTCCTCAAACCCTTCCGAGATGTGGCCCCCATCGTGGCCGACGGCAGCGGTCCGCTGCCATATCCGGCTCTTAACGGGGCTTTCGACGCCCTCTACCCGAAGGGCCTGCGTGCCTACTGGAAAGGCTCCTTCGTCAAGGATCTCCCGGACGCTGCCATCGCGGCACACGTCGAGCATGGATCCAAGGTGCCCGAGGTGACCTCCACTATGCACCTGTATCCGATCAACGGCGCGTGCCATCGCGTCGGAGCCAGCGACACCGCCTTCGCCTACCGCGACGCCAAGTACGGGATGGTGTTCCTGGCCGGGTGGACCGACCCAGCCAAGGACGCCGAACGGATCGAGTGGCTCCGCGACTACTACCAAGCAATGTCGCCCTATTCGGAGCCAGGAGGCTACATCAACTTCATGCAGGACGACGATCACGGCCGGATCCGTGACAACTACCGCCAGAACTACGACCGTTTGGTCGAGGTCAAGCGGGCCTACGATCCGGGCAACCTCTTCCACATAAACCAGAACATCGCACCGTAGCGTTGGACCCAGAACTTAGGGGACCGGAAGCAGCTCGGGAGAGCTACGCATTACAAGTGTGTTCAGGTGCGTTGCTCGCGGGTTCAAAGCCGCGCTAGCTTCAAGTTCGCAGGTAGCTGCTGGCGGCGGTCGTTGGCTGTTGATGGCGGTTGCGCCGCCGCTGCGGCGGGTTTCCGGTCACTACGCTCGGTTACGGTCATGGACCGTTGCCTGCCCCTCGCGTGGAACGGTTCGTGGAACGGCGCGCGGATAATCCCAGCGCAGCGAGTGCGGTCAATGCGATGACCCGTGTCATCTGTGCAGCTAGCGCGCACAGCGCACGAGGCCGTACTTCTTGTAAATGGGAGGCCAGCGGTTCGAATCTGCTCACCGGCTCCCAGTTCAGCGGGAGTTTAGCCTTCGCCTCCACCTTGATCGTGGAAAGCCGCCGTGTTGTGACGCCAGGCTGTCGGTCCACTTCGTTACCATGACCCTCATGAGCGAACTGCCCGTCGGCGACACCCACGACGTGATTCGTCATAGCGGCCAGGTGGTAGCGGTGGTCGTGCCCATCGAGGAGTACCAGCAGCTACGCCAGGCGATGCAAGAGCAGCAGGTCAACGAGGAGTTCGACGCTGCCCGGGCTGGGTACCTGGCTCGCCGTGAGGCCGGGTCGATCCGCTACGTGTCGCATGAGGAAGCGGGCCGCCGCCTGGGCATGTTGTCCCGGTGAGTTATCAGGTCAACTGGGAGATTCAAGCTCTAGACCAGACCGCGGGCTTCCTCCGCGACGATCCCA
>DATIOP010000005.1:0-4817 GCA_035472975.1 Gemmatimonadales bacterium | reverse complement strand
GGTGAACATGGCTATCCAAGCCACGCACACTGAGGGCCCAAAAACGCCGCCCGCTCACCGCTCACCGCTTACCGCTCACCGAGCATGACCGCCGACTCTCATCCCATGTCCTTCAGCCGATCCGAGCTGACCTCGCTCGTGATGCCTCACATGCAGAACGTCCTGGGCGATCTGTTCGGCGGGCATCTGCTGGCGATGGTGGATCAGGCCGCCGCGGTGGCGGCGATACGGCATGCGGGGGGGCCGGCGGTCACGGCGAGGATGGATCGGGTGGACTTCCGGGAGCGGATTCCTGTCGGCGCTCTGGTCACCTGTGCCGCCGCCGTGGACTATGTCGGCAACTCCTCGATGCACGTCTCGGTGGACGTCTTCGCCGAGAACGTCGCGACGGGTCATCGGCGCCACACCCATACCGCCTCGGTCATCTTCGTCGCGATCGATGAGCACGGGAAACCCAAGCGGGTCCCGCGGCTCATTCCCGAGACTCCGGAAGAACAGGAACGCTACGACCGGGCCCGGCTCCTGGCCGAGAAGAAGCAGACGTGAGTACCGGCAAGGTGGTGCTGGTCCTGAGCGGCGGGGGTGCCAGGGCGGCGGCGCAGATCGGCGTCATGCAGGCGCTGCTGGCGGGTGGCATCGCGCCCACGAATTTCGTCGGCACCTCGATGGGTGCGGTGATCGCGGCGATGTTCGCCTCGGGCATGTCTCCCGATGAGGCGATCCTTCGCGTGGGCGGACTGGAAAACCGGGATGTGGTCCACGCCAGCCGGTTGTCGTTGCTCCGGGGTCTCTGGTCTCGAAAGATCCTCGAGGAAGCCCCGCTCCGGGCCGCGATCAAGCGTCTGGTTCCCGCGGAACAGTTCTCCGACCTGAGGTACCGGCTCACGGTAACTGCCACCGACATCGATTCCGGCGGTCTCATGTGCTTCGGCGAGGGCGGAGCCGAGGCGCCGCTGCAGGACGCGTTGTACGCGAGCTGCGCATTGCCACTATTCTATCCTCCGGCAAATATCGGCGTTCGCCGCTTCGCCGATGGCGGCCTTCGTGCTGTGCTGCCGCTTCAGGTGGCGGCCTGGTTCGAACCGGGCCTGGTAGTGGCGGTGGACGTTGGCCCCGGGTTTGACGAGACTCCTCTACCCGACGGACCGAGTTTTCCACCGGTGGTCGAAACCCACAACAACAGCACCCGGATTCTGATGGCGAACCAGACCGCCCAGGCAATCTCGCTTTGGAAGCTCACGCCCGATCGTCCGCCCTTGGTCTACATCCGTCCTCCCGCCGAGCGTGGTGCTACTTTCCGACTCGACCTGATCCGGCGCTACGTGGAGGAGGGTCGTGAGGCGGCCCTGAAGGCGTTGTCGGGCTTGATTCCGTCGTGAGGGTGAGCAGATTCGGAATTACCTATTAACCTGATCCGGGCAATGCGCGCTTCTGAAGTGATGGTTCCAAATCCTTTCGTCGCTGTCGCCAATGCATCAGCGAGCGAAGTGGCGATCATGTTCCGCAGCCGCAATATCTCCGTGGTGCCGGTGGTGGACGACCATCGCACCCGGCGCTTCCTCGGCGTCCTGAGCGATCGCGATCTGGTGACCCGCTGTCTCGCGGCGGGGAACGATCCCCTGTATACCAGGGCCGATGCGCTGATGCGTACCGACAGTTGCGTCGTGAATCCGGATCAGGATCTCGAGGGATTCGTCTTGAAAATGAACCAGGACGCCAGCGAGTCCCACCTGCGGGCGACCATCACCGTGATCGACGGCGACCACCGGGTTGTGGGCTTCATCAGCCACCCCGAAGATGTCGCGGGGATCACGATTGTCTGGTCCTGATCGTGGGAACCCCCAGGATCTTCACCGTGGCCGAGGCAGAGAGGACCTTGCCGTTGGTGCGCCACATCGTGGGAGACCTGCTGCTGGCCTATCCGCAGTGGCGCGAGGCGCTGGCGCGCTACGAGCTGCTCACCGGGCCTGCCCGCGCCGAGTGGGGTGAGACCCAGGAACTGCTGGCCGCGCGCGAGGCGGTGACCAGCCAAGCCGAGCGAATCCACAAGTTTCTGGAGGAGCTCGATCAGATCGGGTGCGTGTTCAAGGGATTCGAGGCGGGGCTGGTGGATTTCTACGCCCTGCGCGAGGATCGTCTGGTCTTTCTCTGCTGGAAGCTGGGCGAGGAGCGGATTACCCACTGGCACGATATCGACGCCGGCTTCGCTGGGCGTCATCCAATTGACAACACCATGCTAAGCGAGACGATTGCCTGATGCGAATCTGGATTCTGCTCCATATCGCGGGCTTTGTGGCCTGGATGGGTGGGGGCTTTTCGAACATGCTGATGGGCATCATGGCACGGCAGGAGGATCGCGCGACCCAAGGTGCGATTGCCCGCCTGCAGGCACAGGTGGGTCGCCGGTTGATGGGACCAGGGGCGCTGGTCGCCGTGATCTCCGGCGTGTACCTCAGCATCGTCGTCATGCGCTCAGGCGCCACGCCATCCGCCTGGCTCATGGTCATGCAGGGTGCCGGCCTCCTGGCCGGACTCATCGTGCTCTTCGTCCTGCTTCCCAACGGCGCCCGACTGGGCAGAACCAACCCGACCGGCCAGACCGCAGCACTGTTCGACGCACTGAAGAAGCGGCAGGCGATCGCGGGGAGTATTGCGGGAACGCTTGGCCTCCTTGCTCTATTGGGCGGGGTGTTCTCTAAATACTAAGTACCGAGTACCGAGTACCTAGTACCGAGTATGCCAGCTGTAACTCGATCTCGCGAAGAACTCCGCCGATAGGCAGTACTCGGTACTCGCTACTCGGTACTGAGTATTAGGTACCCGGTACTCTAAGCGGCACAATACTGTTCGTCGCCCCCGCTCCCAGCTCACCGCGCGTGCCCTGTCCCCAGCAGTAGACTCCGCCGTTCGTCGAATTCCCGCAGTAGGTCGCGGTTTCCCCCCAGATCCGGGAGAACTCCACTCCGCCGCCTACGGCGATCGGCGTGTCGAAGCGGAAGGTGCTCCCGATCGGCGTGGTTCCAACCTCCCCAGCTCCGTTGACGCCCCAGCAGTAGGGGTCCCCAGCCGCGGTGAGGGCGCACTCGGTGACCCGGGCTGATTCGATCGTCTCGAACTTGAGCGAGGTGTTCACCCGGTTGGGGACGTAATACTTGAGGTCGCCGGAGTTGAGCAGTGGCAGCACGTCGATGCCCCAGCACCATGCGGTCCCGTCTCCGGTGAGCCCGCAGGTGTGAAGTCCGCCGGCACTCACCTGCCGAAAGCGAAGCCCGCCTGCGACCGGAAGCGGCTCCTCGACATACTCGATCACACTGTCGGCGCCGAGCTGGCCCTGATGGTTGATGCCCCAGCACCAGGCCTGGCCGTCGTCAGTGAGGCCGCAGGCATGGCCGCTGCCGCTGACGCTGATTCGCCCGAAATGATGGTCCCCGGAGACGGCGACCGGCGCTCGACTGCAGGGACCATCGGGACAATTCTCCGGCGCCGGAGTTCCCAACTGGCCAAAGTCGCTCAGTCCCCAGCACCATGCCGATCCGTCAGCGGTGAGTCCGCAAGTCTCCTGACCGCTCGCTGCGAGGGTGGTGAAGACGATGTTGCCGGCTACGGGCGTCGGTGTCGTCGCGCAGGGAGAGCCTCCGCAGTCTCCCGTTGCAGCGCTCCCCCCGCCGAGTTGACCGTTCTGATCCAGTCCCCAGCAGAGTGCGGCACCCTGAATGGTGAGGCCGCAGGTGTGGTACTTCCCGGCGACGAGTGCGGTGAAGATGTTTTGTCCACTGACGAGTGCCGGAGCGGCCTTGGCTGGCGTCGAATCTCCACCCAGCTGGCCTTCGGATCCTCGGCCCCAGCAGACGGCGAGGCCGGATCCATCGATCACGCAGTTGTGGGCGTCTCCTGCGGCGACCGTGGTATTGATCGGGTCGAGACCAGTGAATCCATCGTCGGAATTGCTGGTCCCCTCGCAGGCGAGGAGGGCCATGAGGGCCAGGGCAAGTTGGCTACGACAGGGAATCATGGGCTAATCCAGGGATGATGTGGCCGGCTGCCACCTCCTTCCTGACGCACAGACCGCCCTGACCGGACACATCCCGCAGCGCGCGACGCGGGCAGTACAGACCCGCGCTCCCAACTCCATGATCGCCTGGTTGAAGATCCAGGCTGGGTTGCCTCGTTTGGGCACCAGAGCCTGGGCCGTGTCCCAAATCTTCCGAAAGCCCTTGGAACCGGAAGCCCGCGGATGGAAGGCACGGCGAATCACCCGCGCCACGTTGGTATCCACGGTGGGCGTTGCATGCTCGAAGGCGAAACAGGCGACCGCCCCGGCGGTGTATTGCCCGACACCGGGCAGTCGCTTGAGCGATTCCAGATCGTCCGGGACTATTCCGCCGTGATCCGCCACGACTACCTGAGCCAGCCGGTGAAGGTTCACGGCACGCCGGTAGTAACCCAGTCCTTCCCAGCTCTCTCGCACCTTGGCCGGATGAGCGCGGGCGAGGGCGTGAATCGTGGGATAACGCCGGAGAAACTTTCCGTAGTAGAGCTCGACCCGCGACACCTGCGTCTGCTGGAGCATGAACTCGGAGACCAGCACCTCGTACGGATCGCGCGTGTTACGCCAGGGGAGGTCGCGACCGGTACGCCGGTACCAGCGGGTGAGGCGGTTGCGGAAGGTCTGGAATTCGGGTGTGGGCATGGTCGCAGCCAAAACCATAAGGCAGGAGGGTACGGTGTGCTATCCGCCGGTACGCTGTAGCTTATAGCCCATGACCGCACCGTCCACCACGCTGGATCTACGGCGCCCCGTCGGCAAGTATATCCTG
>DATIOP010000004.1:0-7181 GCA_035472975.1 Gemmatimonadales bacterium | reverse complement strand
GACATCGGCTCGCCGGCCATTCGCTCGCTGCTCGAGCGGATCAACGTCGACAAGCTCGCCGACGAGCTGCGGGACACCGTGGCGAACGAGACGAGCCAGCACCGCAAGAAACAGATGCTCAAGCGGCTCAAGATCGTGGACGCGTTCCTCACCTCCGGCGAGTCGGGCGATGTGCCCAACAACCCGGCCTGGATGATTCTCGACGTGGTGCCGGTGATTCCGCCCGACCTGCGGCCGCTGGTGCCGCTCGACGGCGGGCGCTTCGCCACGTCCGACCTGAACGATCTGTACCGCCGGGTCATCAACCGGAATAACCGGCTCCAGAAGCTCATCCAGCACAAGGCGCCGGAAGTCATCCTGCGCAACGAGAAGCGGATGCTGCAGGAGGCGGTGGATGCGCTCTTCGACAACGGCCGCCGTTCCAAGGCGATCCGGGGTCGCGGCAAGCGCCCGCTCAAGTCCCTGAGCGACATGCTCAAGGGCAAGCAGGGCCGGTTCCGCCAGAACCTGCTCGGCAAGCGGGTGGACTACTCGGGCCGCTCGGTGATCGTGGTCGGCCCGGAGCTCCGGTTGCACCAGTGCGGCCTGCCTAAGGCAATGGCCGTCGAGCTCTTCAAGCCCTTCATCATCCACAAGCTGGTGGAGAAGGGCATCGCCGAGACGGTGAAGCGGGCCAAGAAGATCGTGGAGAAGGAGAGCGAGGAGGTGTTCGGGATCCTGGAGGAGATCATTCAGGACCACCCGGTGCTGCTGAACCGCGCTCCGACGCTGCACCGCCTCGGCATCCAGGCTTTCGAGCCGGTGCTGGTCGAGGGTAAGGCAATCCGGATCCACCCGCTGGTCTGCGCCGCGTTCAACGCGGACTTCGACGGCGACCAGATGGCCGTGCACGTGCCCCTGTCGTTCGAGGCACAGCTGGAGGCGCGGCTGCTGATGATCTCGTCGAACAACATCCTCAAGCCGTCGGACGGGCGTCCGGTGGCCGAGCCGTCCCAGGACATGGTGCTGGGGAGCTACTTCCTCACCAAACTTCCGGCCGGTGCTGAGGAGCCGAAGGATGGGAAGAAGAGCCCCGCATGGGACAAGGCCCGCTACTTCGGGAGCCTGGCCGAGCTGGAGATGGCGTTGATGACTCGGAGCGTGGACTACCATTCCGCGATCCATTTCTGGTACCAGCCGCCGCGCGGCGCTCAGGATCCCAAGCCGCGCTGGATGAAGACCACGGTGGGCCGGGTGCTGTTCAACAGCATCCCGCCGCCCAAGCTGGTGGCCAATCGCGGCTTCCGGAACGAATTGATGAAGAAGAAGGCGCTTTCGGAGCTGGTGCTGCAGAGCTACCGCGAGGCGGGCCTGTCCGACACCGTCGTGTTCCTCGACCGGCTGAAGGAGTTCGGGTTCCGCTACGCCACGATGGGCGGCATTTCGATCGGCGTGGAGGATCTCGAGATTCCGAAGGAGAAGGTCACGCTGCTGGACGAGGCTGACAAGCGGGTGCAGCGGTTCCAGAAGGCGTACAACACCGGTCAGATCACCTTTGGTGAGCGGTACAACAAGGTGATCGACGCCTGGACCCACGCCAACAACGACGTGGCCGAGGCGATGGTCAACCACATGCGGCAGAGCCGCGGTGGATTCAACCCCGTGTTCATGATGTTCGACTCGGGGTCACGCGGCAGCCGCGACCAGATCCGGCAGCTCGCCGGTATGCGCGGCCTGATGGCCAAGCCGCAGAAGAAGCTGACCGGCGGCATCGGCGAAATCATCGAGAGCCCCATCAAGTCCAACTTCCGTGAAGGTCTGACGGTGCTGGAGTACTTCATCTCCACCCACGGTGCACGGAAGGGTCTGGCCGACACGGCGCTCAAGACGGCCGACGCCGGTTACCTCACCCGCCGTCTGGTGGACGTGGCGCAGGATGTCACGATCACCGAGGAGGACTGCGGGACCATCGCCGGACTCGAGATCTCGGCGCTGAAGGAAGGCGAGGACGTCATCGAGCCGCTCAAGGAGCGCATCCTGGGCAGTGTCGCGGCCGAAGATGTCACCGATCCGCACGAGCTGGATGAGCACGGCGATCCGAAATTGATCGTCCAGGCCGGCCAGCTGATCGACGAGGAAATTTCCTCGGCGATCGACGAGGCGGATATCGAGAAAGTGAGGATCCGCTCGGTGCTCACCTGTGAGGCGCGCCGGGGCTGCTGCCGTATGTGCTACGGCCGGAACCTCGCTACCATGGACATGGTGGATATGGGTGAAGCGATCGGCATCCTGGCCGCGCAATCGATCGGCGAGCCGGGCACCCAGCTGACCCTGCGAACCTTCCACATCGGTGGCACCTCGGCGCGCATCGCGGAGGAAGCGGAGCGCCGGGCCCGGGCCAGCGGCATCGTGAGGTACACCGACGGCCTCGAGTGGGCCGACTTGCCGATCGAGTACGAGGACGGCACCAAGGGCCAGATCCGGATCGCGCTCACCCGTGAAGACGAATCGGCCACCGAAGAGACCAAGGAAGGCATCCAGGTTGTGGATCCGAACGATCCGAAGCGGGTGCTGAACCGGTATCCGGTGCCGGAAGGCGCACTGATCCAGGTCAAGGAGGGCGATCAGGTCACGGGGAAGATGTCGATCCTCTACACCTGGGACCCGTACAACGACCCGAGCATTCTGAAGATCGACGGCCAGCTTCGTTGGAAGGACCTCGTGCCGGGCGCCACCCTGCGCGAAGAGCTGGACGAGTCCACCGGCCTGCGCTCTCTCGTGGTCATGGCAGATCCGGACCGCGAGCTGCACCCGTCGGTTCTGGTTTACGCGCCGAACCGCAAGGATCCCCAGGAATACATCCTGGCGGAGGGAAGCCGCATCATCCTGGGCTCCGACACGGACCAGGTCACCCGGGCGATGAACGTCACGGACGAGACCAACCCGTGGTCTTCGCGCTTCAAGGTCGAGGAGTATCCGATCAACGTCGCGTGGCCGAGCAAGAGCAAGAAGGAGAGCAAGGACAAGACGGTGTTCCTCTCTCCGGTGCTCGACGTGGTGAAGGGCGTCACGGTGACCAAGATGCCGCGGCAGGCGTACAAGACCCGCGACATCACCGGCGGTCTGCCGCGGGTAGCCGAGCTGTTCGAAGCACGGCGGCCCAAGGATCCGGCGACCATTTCGGAGATCGACGGCAGTGTGAAGTTCGGCGAGATCAAGCGCGGCAAGCGTGAGATCTACGTCTACCCGGTGCTCGATCCGAAGGCCAAGGGTGACCCGGAGCCGCCGCAGCTCTACGAAGTGGCGTCCGGCAAGCACCTTCGGGTGCACGAAGGCGATCGGGTCCGCGCCGGCGACCGTCTGACCGAAGGCCCGGTGAATCCACACGACATCCTGCGGATCAAGGGTCCCCGCGCCGTACAGGAGTATCTGCTGAACGAAGTGCAGGAGGTCTATCGCCTGCAGGGTGTGCGGATCAGCGACAAGCACATCGGCGTGATCGTTCGCCAGATGCTTCAGAAGGTACGGGTCACCGATCCGGGAGACACCGACTTCCTCGAAGGCGAGACGGTGGACAAGCTTACCTTCCGGGAGGAGAACGATCGCACGATCAAGAAGAAGGGGACCCCGGCGCAGTCGGAACCGGTCTTGCTTGGCATCACCAAGGCCAGTCTCACGACGCAGTCGTTCATCTCGGCGGCGTCATTCCAGGAGACGACGCGGGTTCTGACCGACGCGGCCATTCGCGGCGCCAAGGACAACCTGCTTGGCCTGAAGGAGAACATCATCATCGGGCACCTGATCCCGGCGGGCTCGGGCATCTATCGCTACGCCGAGATCGACATCGAGCCGCCCGAGGGTTACGAGCCGGCCCCGCCCCCGCCCGAAGGTGTCGCAGTTCCGGGGGTTCAGCCACCGCTGGTGCCGGTCGGGGTGGAAGACGAGGAGTAGGCCAAAGACCCTCGGTTTGGCCGGCAATCGGCATGAGACGGCGCCCGGACGTGTTCCGGGCGCCGTGTTTTTCGTCGGAGGTATATTCGAAGTGACCCCGCTTACGTTCTTCGTTTCATACAGGCACCTATGACCGTCCGATACCTCCGGACCGCCAGTGCAGTGGCCGTGTCCCTGATGCTGGTTCAGTGCGGAGGCAACGACAACAGCACACCGCGGCCGGTCCCGACGGAAATCGCGTACCTCTCGGGCGATGGGCAAACCGGTGCCGCCGGATCGTTGCTCCCCCAGCCCATTGTCGCTGTGGTCACCGACGCCAACGGCGATCCGGTCCCTGGTGTCACCGTCACGATGGCCGCTACCCCGGGAGACGGGATTCTCTCCGCCGCTCAGCCCAAGACCGATCCCCAGGGACGGGTCGCCGCGCAATGGACCCTGGGTGCACACGCCGGCGCCCAGAGCGCAACTGCGACCGTCAGCGGGCTTACCGGATCTCCTGTCACCTTCGGTGCCACCGCTACCACCACTGGTACGCTGAATTCCATTTCGGGTGATGGCCAGACTGGCGCCGACGGCACGGTGCTTTTGCCGCTGGTCGTGGAAGTGCGCAACAACAGCAACGTGGGTCAGCAGGGTGTCACGGTCGAATGGCAAGTGACGAGCGGTGGCGGCTCATTGGATGCGACCACGACTACCACCGATCAGGATGGGCAGGCCAGGGTCAACTGGACCATGGGCCCCGGTCCTGGTACCCAATCGGTCCAGGCGGCGAGTGCTGCGACGAACCCGGGCACCGTGGATTTCTCGGCCACGACCGTCGTCGCCCAACCGTCTTCGATCTCGGGCATGGTGGCGACGGTGGACTTTCCGGCTGCGCCGCCTGCGTCGTTGCGCCTCTTACCGTCAAATCGAACCGGGGGCATGTCGGAAGGTGTGCGCCCGCTGCAGCGCACTCGGTTGGCTGCGGTTGGTGGTATCGAATACACACCCGATGAGCTGATCGTGCACTTCAAGCCGGCGGCAATAGCGGCTCCGGGAATCCGCGCGATGCGTGCGCTCAGTACCGCGCGATCGGTTGCAGCGACGATGCGAGGTCGCCTCCTGGCGCATCTGGCGCCTGGACGAGTGCGGCTGGACGGTGTCTCCCCCATCATCTCGACGGCACGGATCAGAGTGGCGAACCCGGCCAAGCTCGACTCGGTCCGGGCCGAATTGCTCAGGAACCCGGCGGTGGCAAGCGTAAGCCGGGGACGCTGGATGCGGACCGACGAGATCCCGGCGCGGCTGCGCGAGCCAACTGTCACACCTGACGATCCCAATTATCCCAACCAGTCGTGGCACTACACAATGATCGGCCTGCCCGAGGCATGGGCCATCACGACCGGAAGCAGCAACGTCATCGTGGCCGTCGTCGACAATGGAATTCGCTTCGACCATCCGGCGCTGACCGCCAACCTTCGAAGCGACGGCTATGACTTCGTCTCCCAGACCAATGCGACGTTCTGTGCCGGAGGAACGACCAGCAACACCGGAGACGGAGACGGCTACGACTCCGATCCCACGATTCCCGTTGACTACAATGTTTCGGGAAGCGGATGCCTGGGAGGCAGAGCCCAGTTTGGGGGACACGGCATTCACACTTCGGGTACCATCGGAGCCGTGGGCAACGACGGCGTGTCAGTCCTCGGGGTGAACTGGCACGTCAGTATCCGTCCGGTGCGGGTGCTCGGACTCTCCGGCGGCAGCGATTATGACGTGGCGCAGGGCATTCTCTACGCCGCGGGACTTCCGGCGGGCAACGAGCAGGGAGACTCCGCGGTGATCGCGCCTCCGGCGCAGGGTGCGCGGGTCATTAACGTGAGCCTCGGCGGCGGGTGCAGCCTGGGGACCAACCCGGCTCCGGGACTGGACGTACTGCACGACGCAGTGGTGGCCGCGACCGACCCGGGCCTTCCCAACGGCGGATCGCTCATCGTGGCGTCGGCGGGGAACAGCGGCAGTTCGGTGCCCAACTGTCCGGCCGCGTACCCCGAAGTGCTGTCGGTCTCGGCCGTGGGGCCGCAGGGGACTCTGGCGAGTTATTCGAATTTCGGGCCGACGATCGACATCGCCGCACCCGGCGGAGATATCGGTGCGAGCCCGCTGGTCAACTCGGCCGGCGACGGAACCTGGGGCGTCTTCTCCACGGTCTGTGATTTTACGGTCACTCCCTGCACCCCGACCCAGGCGCGTTTCGAAGGGACCTCGATGGCGGCGCCGCATGTGAGTGGCGTCGCGGCGCTCATTCTGGCCGCCAATCCTTCTCTCACGGCGGCTCAGCTCAGGAGCAGACTCCTGACCTATGCTGTCCCCGCGGGCCCGGCCAATGCGTACGGCGCCGGCATCGTGAATGCGCGGAACAGCCTGTTGCAGAATATGGGACCCACCCGCCAGCTCTTCGTCCGGTTGTACGACGCGACGACACTCAATCCGGTTGCCACCATGGTCGCGCCTGGCGGAGCCTACAGCTTCACGGGTCTCGCCAACGGGGGTTATCTGGTTTTCGCGGGTGAGGATGAGGATGGAGACGGGCTCCTGGGTATTCTGGGCCGGCGTTGGGGGGCGTATGGCGGGGCAGGGGCGCCACGCGTTGTGACGGTGTCGTCCACCATCGGTGCCTACGCTTCCTTCCAGATCGGCAGCCCGCTGGAACACGAGGACGATGGATCGATTGGTTCAGCGAGCCTGCTGGTGGACGGCACCTACCAGACCGGGACGGTCAGCACCATCGAGTCGGATTTCTATCAAGTGGTGATTCAGACGGCGGGAGTGCACACCTTCGAGACCAGTGGCTTCAATGGCGCCTTTTGCTCCTATGGACTGGAACTGAACACCAATCTTCAGGTCTTCAACGCCGCGGGGAATGCGATAGGAACCCCGGCCGATGACATAGACCCTGCCACGACCGCGAACAACTTCTGCTCTCGAGAAACGGTGAATGTTGCGGCAGGCACCTACTACGTCCGCATTACCCCCGGCACCTTCTTTACCAGCGGAGTGCCGCATCAGGGGCGGTACAGGTTGGAGGTACGGGCGGGGCCGTAGAGGGGTCAGGTGTCATGGGTCAGGGTTGGTAGGTGTGGGGTGTAGGGGGTTGGGCCCCACCACCCAGCACCTACAACCCAACACCCCTGACACCTTTCACCTGATCCCTGACCCATCCGTCGCCTTGACCTAAGTCCATCCCGCCGCTACTGTTCGCGGTCTATGCC
>DATIOP010000003.1:0-1635 GCA_035472975.1 Gemmatimonadales bacterium | reverse complement strand
GCCGGACCGCTATTCCCGTGGTCTCCGGATCCATGGATCACGATGCGATTGGGGAGATTCGGGACAGCGCCGCCGACCTCGTGGCGCGAGTGACCGCGAAGTGGCGACTCGGCCTGGTCGAACCCAAGGCCTGAGCGACGTGACCTTTTCCACTCCTCTCACCGCGCATGCAGGCATCGATGTACCGCTGATCTGTGGTGCCATGTATCCCTGCAGTAATCCGGAGCTGGTCGCGGCAGTCTCGGAGGCTGGCGGGATCGGGATTGTCCAGCCCATTTCACTCACCTACGTCCACGGTCACGATTTTCGGGAGGGCCTTCGTCTCATCCGGCGGCTGACTTCCAAGCCGATCGGCATGAACGCCCTGATCGAGCAATCGTCCCGCGCCTACCACGAGCGCATGTCGCGCTGGATCGACATCGCCCTGGAGGAAGGAGTTCGCTTCTTCGTGACCTCGCTCGGGAACCCGCGCTGGGTAGTGGAACGGGTGACGCCGGTCGGGGGCGTGGTCTACCACGACGTGACCGAGCGCAAGTGGGCGGACAAGGGGCTCGCGGGAGGAGTGAAGGGACTCATCGCGGTGAATCGCAGAGCGGGTGGGCATGCCGGTCCAGGTTCAGCCGAGGAGCTAATCGAAGAGTTGGGCCCGTTGGGGGTTCCTCTGATCTGTGCCGGGGGGATCGGGGCTCCGGAGGAGTTCGCCGCCGCGTTGAGAATGGGATACGCCGGAGCCCAGCTTGGCACCCGGTTCATCGCTACGCCGGAGTGCCATGCGAGCACCGCTTACAAGGAGGCGATTCTCCGAGCGACGGAAGCCGACATCGTCCTGAGCGAGCGAATTACCGGAGTCCCCGTTGCGGTCATTCGCACTCCGTTCGTCGAACGGATGGGACTCAAGGCAGGACCGATCGCTCGCTGGATGCTGCGCGGTCGCAGGACCAAGCACTGGATGCGCACCATCTACGCGCTCAAGTCACTGTGGCAGCTCAAGAAGGCGTCGCTGGACGAGTCGGGAGAGCGGGACTACTGGCAGGCGGGTAAGAGTGCCGGGAAGATCACCTCGATCGAACCTGCGGGGGAAATTGTCCGCCGTTTCGCCGAGCGGGCGGCGGAGCCTCAGGGTGAGCGTCCGACAATTCGGCGGTAGCTCGCGGGATCAGTTGCGCCCTCCGTAGAAATCAGCAGGACCCGGGTGTCAGGCCCGACTTCAAGCGCCTCGCGCACCCTGCGTGTTGCTACCCCCTTCATCAACTCGAGCAGGCCTCCGGTGGATGCGGCGCCGGATTCCCCGGCGACGACACCGGACCCGGCCAGCAGGCGCATTGCCTCGCGGGCCCTCTCGTCTTCGATCTCCAGGTAGGCATCGATCCCGTCCTCGAGGGCGGGCCAGGCGGCGGTGGATGGAGTCCCGCAGTTAAGACCGGCCATGATGGAAGCATCGGCGCCGGCGTGGAGCATGACTGGCTTTCCCGCTTCAATCGAGTGGAGTGCACACGCCGCTCCAGTCGGCTCGACACCCACCAGGGTTGGAAAGGTTGCGCGACCCTCAGCCCTGAAATGGGCAACCACGGCGCTTGCCAGCGTGCCGACTCCGATTTGTACCAGCACCAGATCCGCTGGCGCGATTTGCTGATC
>DATIOP010000002.1:0-15600 GCA_035472975.1 Gemmatimonadales bacterium | reverse complement strand
CTGGCCATGGCTCATGCCATCGGTTATCCCCGTCAGTCGTTTGCCTGGTCCTCCGCGCGAGATCGAGACGAGCTGCTCAGCGTACTTCCCCGAGCCTGGAGCCGGCGCGACAAGCTTCGAGGCGCCAGTACGATCTCTCAGCAACTGGCCAAGAACCTGTACCTCTCCCCGTCACGCAACCCGCTGCGCAAAGCGAAGGAAGCGGTAACTACCTATCGGCTCGAAACGGCATTGGGGAAGCGGCGGATCATGGAGCTGTATCTCAATGTGGCGGAGTTGGGCGACGGGATCTGGGGGGCCGAGGCTGCGAGCCGGAAGTATTTCAAGCGCGGCGCGGCGCGACTCACGCAGGAGCAGGCTGCTGCTCTCGCGGGATCGCTCCCCTTCCCGCTCAGCTCCAACCCCGGCTTCAAGCCAAGCCGAATGCGCTGGAGGCGGGATCTCATCCTGCGTCGGATGCATGGAGAGTGGGTAGACGTGCCAAAGGTGGAGACCGAGGACCTGCCGGCCCCTCCACCGGACTCGGCTTACATCGCAGTGGATTCTGCCGTGACCGTGGTGGATTCTATCCCGCTGGTCCAGACGGAATCGCTCCCCGCTCCACCGGAAAGCCTGGAGACGGTACCGGACAGCGTTCCGTGATTCGCCGGGCCCAGCCTAAAGAATCTTCTTGCCGAAAGCGGATTGAATCAGCTCGACCGCGAACTGGGCCGAAGTATTGCGGTCGTCCAGGATAGGATTGACTTCGACGACTTCGAGGGAACCCATCACGCCTGCCGCAGCGACAAGCTCCATGATGAGGTGAGCTTCGCGGTAATCCAGCCCGCCTTTTACCGGCGTGCCCACGCCTGGCGCCAGGCTGGGATCCACCGAGTCCAGATCGAAGCTCACGTGCACCATGTCGGTCCCCGCGGTAACGTTGGCCAGCGCCTTCCCCATGACGCTGTGAATCCCCTGCTGGTCGATGTCCGCCATCGTGTAGACGTTGACCCCCAGGCGCTTCAGATGCCGCCGTTCCCCTTCGTCAACGCTGCGAATTCCCACCAGGGCAATGTTAGCGGGATCCACTTTCTTGAAACGGCCACCGATGCCGCCAAGCTCGCGGGGACCGAGTCCCAGCAGAGCGGCCAGTGGCATGCCGTGAATGTTTCCAGTCGGAGAAGTGCCGGGGGTGTTGATGTCGCTGTGCGCGTCCACCCAGAGCACCCCGACCTTGTGACGACTCGCGCGCGCCCAACGGGAGATGCCCGAGATGGTCCCGACCGCGATCGAGTGATCGCCGCCCAGCACCAGGGGGAAATGCCCCTGTTTCATAACCTGCCCTACCTTGGCGGCCAACAGCCGATTCGCCCGGGTGATCTCGGCCAGGTAACGGGCCCGAAGCCTTCCGACCCTCAGCTCCTCGATGTTGTGAATCAGGAGATCTCCGTCGTCAACGACGCGATGCCCCAGCTCGCGGAGGTGCTGATTGAGCCCGGCTATCCGGATCGCGGAGGGACCCATGTCCACCCCGCGGCGGCCAGAGCCGAGGTCCATGGGAACGCCGAGGATGTGGATGGTTTTGCGGCGCGGGGTCGTTCTGGAGGTTGGCATCGGATCAATCGGTTCCGAGTTCAGAGTCCCGAGTTGGCATTCATCGCGAAGGAACTCGGAACCCGGAACTCGGAACTCAATCCACCAAGCGCAGCGGCATCACGAGCGTGAGGTACGACGCGGGATCGTTCCAGCCCACCGGCTCACAGGTGGCAGCGCGTTCGGGGCCCTTGAAGGTCATCCGCACCTCGTCGGTCGGCATGAACTTCAGGATCTCGAGGAGATAGGTGGCGTTGAAGCCGATCTCCAGTGAATCCCCGTCGTAGGTGATGGCCATTTCCTCCTGGGCCTCGCCCAAGTCGGGAGTCTGGACCGAGAGCTTGCACGCCCCATTGGTCAGCGCCAGCCGAATTCGATGGGTTTGGTCGCTGGCGACGATGCTCATGCGCCGAATGGCTGAGGTGAGGGCGGACTTGTCCGCAGTCGCGCTCTTGTCATTCTCCTTGGGAATTACCTGCTCGTAGTTGGGATAGGGGCCCTCGATGAGCCGGGTGAACACCTGAGTCGAGGCAGAACGAAATCCCAGGTGGTTCTCGCTCTTGGCGATCTCCAGCTCGTCTTTGTCTCCGAAGAGCCGGCGGATCTGGTCCAGGGCTTTCGGCGGAATGATCAGGTCGGCCTGACCCTTCGACATGCCGCCGGTAGCCGGCACATCCATCCGGGCCAGCCGATGACCGTTCGTTGCAACCATGCGCATCCGCTCGGGGCGGAGCTCCCAGAGTACGCCGTTGAGAATCGGCCGGCTTTCCTCGGTACTGGCGGCAAAAGCGACGTGCCCGATCAGCTTTTGTACGTCGCCCGCAGCGCAGGACCAGCCACCAGTGAAATTGACCGCAGGGAAGGCCGGGAATTCCTCACGAGGCAAGCCAAGCAGGCGGAACTTGGCGCGGCCACACTCGATAGTGACCCGCTGTTCTCCCGAGCTAGTAACCCGAATCGCGGCACTGGGCAGTTCTCGCACGATCTCGACCAGCTTCTTGGCTGGGAGAGTGAGCGCGCCTTCCTGGTCCACCGAGGCTGGCACCGTCGTTGATACGGCGATGTCCAGATCGGTTCCCGAGAGCCGAAGGCCATTACCGGTGGCCTCGAGCAGAATGTTGGACAGCACAGGCAGCGTAGTCTTGGTCGGCACCGAGGCCGCTACGGCCACCAATCCTTCCTGGAGCTGTTCCCGTGTGATGGTAAACTTCATCCCGCTCCTCAGCGTGCAGGAAAACTTCTGTTTCTTTCTATAAGAATAACTTGATAGCAGTAGCAGTAGAGCGTCTGGAAATGTGGATCAACTGCCCAATCGCATTCCCTGCTCTACGATAGCCCTCTTCGCCGGTGTCGACTCGTTGTGGAACTTGTGGACCCGGCGGGGACAGTTCGCACGAGACCTCGCGACTTCCCACAGTTCCCACGTGATGTTCAAGACCTACTGTGCAACCAATTCCGCGCGAGCGCTTTCGATCCTGTCGCGGAATCCACGGTCGCGGCTCATCTGCCGCTGGACCTTGTCGACGCTGTGGATCACGGTCGAATGGTCCCGCCCACCGAAGGCATGGCCGATCTCGATCAACTGCATCTGCAAGAGGTCACGAGCCAGATACATCGCGATCTGCCGCGGGATGACCAAGGTCTTGATCCGGGCCTTGGAGCGCAGCTGTTCCGCCGTTACTCCCCAGCGCCGGGCGACCACGTCCTGGATCCGATCGATGGTCGGAAGGGTCTTGGGGGCCGCCAGCGAATCGTCCCCCGGCCGGATCTTGTCGGCCAGCGCCTCGCGGGCGAGCTCGATCGAGACCTCGCGGTGCTTGAGCGAGGCATAGAGCAGCAGCTTGATGATGCAGCCTTCGAGTTCCCGGACGTTGGAGCGGACATGCTCGGCGATGAAGCGGAGCACGTCGTCCGGAATGGTCATCTCCAGGTGGTCCTGCTCCTGCTTCTTACGCAGAATCGCGATGCGGTGCTCGAGATCGGGCTGGCCGATATCGGCCACCATGCCCCACTCGAACCGGCTGACCAACCGCGCCTCGAGTCCCGGAATCTCCTTGGGTGGCCGGTCCGAGGTCAGGGCGATCTGCTTTCCACCTTCATAAAGGGCGTTGAAGGTGTGGAAGAACTCCTCCTGGGTCGCCTCTTTGCTCTCCAGGAAATGGACGTCATCCACCAGGAACAGGTCGATGTCGCTCCGGTAACGCTTCCGGAATTCCGGCATGGTCCGCCGGGTGATTCCCTCGATGACTTCGTTGAAGAACTGCTCGGCGCTCACGTAGAGCACCCGGGTATCGGGCCGGGTGCGGACCATCGAATGGGCGATGGCCTGCATCAGGTGGGTCTTGCCCAACCCGGTGGCGCCGTAGATGAACAGGGGGTTGTAGGTCTTGCCCGGTGCTTCGACCACCGCGTGGGCGGCCGCGGCGGCAAGCTGATTCGACTTGCCGATGACGAAGCTGTCGAAGGTGTAGCGATCGTTGAGCGGCTGGGCGCTGGGATTGGTGGCGACCGCGGCCTGAGCCGGTGCCGTCACGAAGAAATCCATCTGGGGGCGCTTCTGCCGGTCCTCCTGAACCCGGAAGACAATGGCGGTGGGCCGTCCCACCAATGGCTCCGCCAGCCGAGAGAGGAGACCGGCGTGATTGGTCTCGTTCCACTTGGCTGCGAACTCATCAGGGGCCGCCACGACTAAGCGCCCGTCTTCGAGGGCTACTGCTTCAGTAGGCTCGAGCCAGGCACGGACCACCTTGTCCGGAAGCTGATGGTAGGCCTCATCGAGGACCCGCTTCCAGACCTCTTTGGCTGACAGCTGCATGCTGCTCGGCGGTGGGATGTTTGCAAGGGCGCACGATAGTACGGGCCCCATGTGGAAAAGTCAACCTTGACCCAAAAGGTCTCGCCTGAGTAGGTTGTGCGGCTCAATTGAGGGGACTAGATCCATGAATCCGTCGTATCGCCCGCGCAACCGGCGCCGGGTCAACAAGCATGGTTTTCGGGCCCGGATGTCCACCCGCTGGGGCCGGGCGACGCTTTCACGCCGTCGCAAGAAGGGCCGCAAGCGGCTGACTGTGAAAGTCGGATCCAAGCACGGGGCAAGCTAACGAGCAGCGAGCGCTTGCCGCGGTCTCACCGGCTGGCGCGCGCGGCTGATCTGAGGCGCTGCCTCGAGCAGGGCCGGCGCCGGCGGACGCGGCACCTCGAGTTCATCTGGTGTGACAACACAACGGGCCACCCGCGGATGGGACTCATCGTCCCCAGGTATCATTCCTCCGCCGTGGCCCGCAATCGTTTACGCCGCCGGCTCCGCGAAGTGTGGCGGCGAGAGGTGCAGTCGGCCCAGGGTGCAGTGGACCTGGTGGTGAGGACGCGCAGGGAGGCCTACGGCGCGAGCTTCGTTGAGCTTCGCGATCAGTTTCTCGGCTGGGCCGGCCAGACCTTCGGAGCGGCGTGATGGTACGCGAGGGGGAGCAATACACGCTTCACAGTATTACCCAGTTACCGCAGCAGCTGCTGATTCTGCTGGTGCGCGGGTATCAGCTTACTATCTCACCCGTGCTGCCTCCCAGTTGCCGATTCAGTCCTTCCTGCTCGCACTACACCCTCGAGGCGCTGCGCCGCTATGGCGCTCTGAAGGGTTCCTGGCTCGGCGCCAGGCGTCTGCTCCGCTGCCATCCGTTCAATCCGGGTGGCTTCGACCCGGTTCCCTGACCTAGAAATTCATCGCATGGACCGTCGAGTCCTCTGGGCGATCCTTCTCATGATGGCGATCGCCATCGCGCCGACCTTCTTTCTGAAGAAGCCCGCGCCGCGCCCGCCCGCATCAGAGCCAGCTCCTCCTGCCGCGATGGGGCCGGCTCCGGACCAGACCCCGCTGCCCCGGGTCGTTTCCGACAGCTCCAATTCGGGCGATACCGTCGAAGTCATCTCGCCGCTCTATCGCTACGAGTTCTCTACCAGGGGCGCCCACCTGGTACAGGCCACGATCCTGGGCTACCCCTCGCTGACGCCCGCCGAGCACCGGGCCCCGGCTCGCCTGGTCCCGGCTACGGATACGTGGTACACCTACTCGTTGGTCGTGGGTAATGACACGCTCTCGCTCGACGACTGGTCCTTTACCCCTTCGACCGAGACGCTGCGGGTCAATGAGCCGGGGAGGCTCACCCTCACCGCGGCGCGGGGTAATGTGCAGGTCGAGATTACTTACGGCTTCCGTCCCGATGATTACCGGGTACACGTGAGCGGTCACGTGTCGGGCATCGGCCCGAACGGCGCCACGCTGGTGGTGGGACTGGGCAACGGACTGGCCCATACCGAGGCGGATTCGGCCGCGAATCAGTACGAGTTCGGCATTGTCACCAAGACGGACGAATCGCAGCTCAAGCGCTTCGCTTCGCTCAAGCCGGGAGAGACGACGGTTCTGAGCGGTCCGTTCGAGTGGGTGGCGGTCAAGTCCAAATATTTCGTGGCGGCGGTCCTGGCGATCGATTCAGCTTCATCGGCCGTCAGCGGAGTTACCGCTGTACCGCAGTCCGGTCCCGCCAAGCCGACCCGGGCGTCGGTGCGACTGGGGCTGCCGATCCCGGCCACGGGGGATTTCGCGTTCAGCGCCTACGTCGGGCCCATGGAGTACGCCCGGCTCCGGGCCATCGGCCACGACTTCTACGACACCAATCCCTACGGGTGGCCGGGATTCCGGACCATCATCCGCCCGGTCGCGGTCGTCGCCCGCTGGCTCCTGGTCTGGATGCACCAGCACCTGCACCTGGCGTACGGAATGGTACTGGTGCTCTTCGGCATCATGATCCGGGTCGTGCTGTGGCCGCTCAACCAGAAGGGCATGCGCGCCAGCATCAAGATGCAGGCGCTCCAACCCGAGATGAAGGCGCTGCAGGATCAACACAAGGACGACCCGCAGGCGATGCAGGCGGAGGTCTTCAAGCTCTACAAGAAACACAACGTGAATCCGTTCAGCGGATGCTGGCCCATGCTGTTGCCCTGGCCGATCCTGCTGGCGCTCTTCTTCGTGTTCCAGAACACGATCGAGCTGCGGGGCCAGCCGTTCCTCTGGCTGCCGGATCTGTCGCTCAAGGATCCGTTGTTTATCCTGCCGGTGCTGATGGGGTTGTCGCTGTTCGCCGTCAGCAAGGTGGGCATGATCGGGGTGCCGCCCAATCCCCAGATGAAGACCATGCTCTACGTCATGCCGGTCATGATGACCGTGCTGTTTTTCAACTTCGCCTCGGGGCTGAACCTCTACTACTTCATTCAGAACCTCGTCAGCGTTCCCCAGCAATGGATGCTGGCGAAGGAGCGGTTGAAGAATCAGCCGCCCCCCGCGCCGCCTCCCGCGAAGAAGAAATAGGTGTCAGGTTTCAGGGGTCAGGAGTCAGGGACTACTACCCCTGACCCCTGACACCTTATGCTCTCCGACCCCATCGTCGCTCTCGCTACCGCGCCCGGCCGCTCGGCCATCGCCGTCGTGCGCCTGTCGGGCGAAGGCGCCTTGGACATCGCGGCCAAGGTGGTGCAGGGATTCCGTCCATCTCCTCCCCGAGAAGCGCGCCTCGCCACCTTCCGGGATCCAGCCGGAGAAGCGATCGATCGCGGGCTGTACACTGTATTCCCCGCGCCTCGGAGCTACACCGGCGACGATCTGGTTGAGTTCTCCTGTCATGGCGGAAGTGCGGTGGTCACGAGACTGCTTGCGGCGCTCTATGCCGCGGGCGCGCGGAACGCATTGCCCGGCGAGTTCACCCGCCGTGCAGTGCTCAACGGGAAGCTGGACCTGCTGCAGGCGGAGGCCGTCGGAGATCTGGTAGACGCCACTGTTCCTGCCCAGGCGCAAGCGGCGCTTCGCCAACTCGATGGCGGCCTATCTCGCAGGATCACAGGTCTGCGCGATGCGCTGATCGATCTCCAGGCCCAGCTCGCCTACGACGTGGACTTCCCGGAGGAGGATGACGGGCCCATCTCGCGAGACCAGCTTGCTCAGAGGCTGGGGAACGTCACCGCGCTAACCTCACAGCTACTCGCCAGCGCGCCCGCTGGGACCCGGGTTCGGGAAGGGGCGGTCGTGGTCCTCGCGGGGCCACCCAATGCCGGCAAGTCTTCCTTGTTCAACGCTCTACTCGGCGTGGATCGCGCGCTGGTAACCGAGATTCCCGGCACGACCCGCGACGCGATCGAGGCGCCGGCGGATTTTCATGGCTGGCCGGTCCGGCTGATCGATACGGCGGGACTCGCGGAGAGCGAGGATCGGCTGGAGACGCTGGGAATGGCGATGAGCCGGCGTTACCTCGGCGAAGCCGACCTCATTCTGTCTTGTGAGGATGGGCAGCCAGGCAATCACGACCAGATCACCGGCGAGAACGTCCTTCTCGTTTCCACCAAGAGCGATCTTCGGGAATCCTCCGGCGCCGGTGTCGCGGTCTCCGCCGTAACCGGCGCCGGGCTCGGAACTCTCCGGCTCCGCGTCGCGCAGCGAATCTTCGGCGATCAGGTCTCGCTCATGGACCTGGAACCCGCACTCACCCGCGCCCGACATCGCGACGCCCTCTCGAAAGCGCGTGATGCACTGGTCGCAGCCGCGCCGCATCTGTCTCTAACTGGCGATCCTGTCCTGGCCGCGCACCATGTGCGCGAAGCGACTCAAGCCCTCGACGAATTGATTGGGACGGTCGATCTGGAGCAGGTGCTGGACCGGCTGTTTGCGGGGTTCTGCGTCGGAAAGTGAGGAGTGAGAAGTGAGGAGTAAGGAGTGAGGGGTAAGGAGGTAACAGCGGTTCACTCCTTACTCCTTACTCCTCACTCCTTACATTGGTGGGCATGCACCTCTCCGCCATCCACGTCTATCCCATCAAGTCGTGCCGAGGGCTGGGTCCGGATTCCTGGCCGGTTGACCGGTTCGGCTTCCAGTTTGATCGGCGCTGGATGTTGATCGATGAGCGGGGCGTGTTTCTGAGCCAGCGGACGCATCGGCGCCTTGCCCTGGTCAGGATCACGATGGGTGACGGACATTTCACCGTCGAGACCGAAGGGAGGCCCGCGATTCAGGTCAGCCTTTTCCCGCCGGAGCTGCGTCCGGTTCGGGTAGTGGTTTGGCGAGATGTGATGGACGCCTGTTGCCCCGAGCCGGAGGCGGATCTCTGGTTCAGCGAGTTTCTGGGTGAGGAAGTGAGGCTGGCGCATATGCCGGACCGGGTAAAGCGTCCGTTGAATCCGTTCTATGCCCGCAATGGCGGCCAGGCGAGCTTCGCCGACGCGTTTCCCTTTCTGCTCATCGGCCAGTCGTCTCTGGATGACCTGAATCGCCGGATGGCGACACCGTTGCCGATGAATCGGTTCCGCCCCAACCTCGTGGTGAGCGGGGCAGATCCCTTCGCCGAAGATGGCTGGCAACACATCCGGATCGGACCGCTCGAGCTGGAAGTGGTAAAGCCGTGCGAGCGCTGTGTCGTCACGACCACCGATCAGGAGACCGCGATGATCGGCAAGGAGCCGCTCCGGACCCTCGCTACGTTCCGTCGAGTGGGAAACGACGTCATGTTCGGCATGAACGCAGTCCATTCCGGTGTCGGCCGACTCGCGATCGGCGATCCGGTGCTCCTGGCCTAAAATGGGCGTCGCTCTTCTCGGTGTGCCGTACGATGGCGCGTCGTCCTATCAGCGCGGCGCGGCCAAGGCTCCTCCGGCGATCCGTGCGGCGCTGCGCCACGAATCCAGCAACAGTTGGAGCGAATCACTGGTGGACACCGCCGCCCCCGGTTTCATCACCGTTCAGGACGATCTGGTTCTGGATCGCTCGCCGGACCCGTTCGGGGCGATCCAGGCCGCCGTAGGTCACCTCCTTGACCTGGGCCACGCCCCGATCGTGCTCGGAGGCGACCATTCCATCACTCTCCCGGTTCTTCGGGCCTTCCGCCGCCGCCACCGCCCGCTCACGATCCTCCACGTGGACGCCCATCCAGATCTGTACGACGAGTTCGAGGGCGACAAGTACTCCCACGCCTGCCCATTCGCACGCGTCATGGAAGAGGGTCTCGCCGACCGCTTGGTCCAGGTGGGGATCCGGACGATGAACCGCCATCAGCGAGAGCAGGCCGACCGGTTCGGAACTGAAATAATTGAGATGAAGGACTGGAAGGACGGCTGGCAGCTCAAGTCCGAAGGGGCGGTCTACATCTCCTTCGATTTGGACGGCCTGGACCCCGCCTCGGCGCCTGGTGTTTCGCATCCGGAACCGGGCGGTTTCACCACCCGACAGGCCCTGAGCCTGATCCAGTCGGTTGAGGGGCTGATCGGTGCGGACATCGTGGAATACAACCCGGACAACGACCTGCGGGATCTTACGGCTCGGGTGGCGGCGAAGCTGGTGAAGGAACTCGCTTGTGGGATCCATCGCAGAAAGGGCGATTCCCCGAACGGCCGCAGCCGCACAACTTGACGACCGAGGGATCCTTTCTCGGGGGCAGAGGGAGTTCGTTCCCGTCCGCATCCTGAATGATCACAGGCCCTGGAATGACGATGCTGCCGAGCGGTTTGCAGGTGATACGAAGCGGACCTGATCCTTCCACTACTTGCCTCCCTGACGCAGTCGGCCGATCCGCTCGTTGAGCTGCTGGAGCACGATTTGAAGCTCCGAGTGTTCGGGATGGAGCGTCTTCATCTGGCCATTGTCGATCTCTCCGATGAGCCCCTTGGTGATTTCGATGGCCCGGCGTAGCCGGAACCGTTCGACATTTACGTGGTAATTGCTGGTCCGCGAAGCGGAGAGGATAGCCCATACATTGTTGCGCAGGCTGTCCACCGCCGCCTTGAGGTCCTCCAGTCCTTCCGGGGCGTCACCGACCTTATTCAGCTGGCTGTCGATCGTGCCGAGGCGATTTCGAAGGTCGACGATCTGCTGACTGAGTTGCTGGTCCGCCATTGTGTACTCGGGCTCCAGAGAAAGTGACCGGTTCCGACCTCAAAGCTAAGCCTATTTGGGTGGGTGGGGGAGGAGACGAGCTCCGCTCGTGTGAGCGGTTGAGTCGGCTTGAAGGATCCTGCGGGGAACTGCTTGGCGGGGAATGAGTCGGTGTCAGGCGGTCTGAATGCCGCGCGAGGCGTCCTCCGCAGCCTGGAAATCCTGGGCCGGCGCACGCACCGCGGCAGCAATTCCCCGCTGGGCCACCAGAGCCTCCGTCATCCGGTGACCGAGGTAGTAGCCTGACCGTTCGGGGAGCACACGGCCACCGACAAGTCGGGCGGACGGGCTCATGCCGCCGGAGAGATATCGCAGCCGAAGGCCGATCCCGGTCCCATCGAGTTCCAGATCTACCACTCGGCGCAGGAAGGCCTCGAGCTCACGAAGCCTGCGGTATTGGCGTCGGGGATAACCGAAATAGTTGGCCGGATCGAATCCAGGCGCCACAGCTTCTGAGGCGTGTACGGCAAGACCCTCATTTACCAGGAGTTCCCTCAGGGTGGCCCGGCTTCCCGTCGCCCAGTAGTCGTAATACCCGCCTTGCTCGGCGATCAGCCGCTTGAGCTCGCTCCCGCTGGTCGGCGAGGTGTAGCGAACCGTGTGTGCCATCTCATGCGCCACCCAAAGTGGCAGCAACTCCGGCGGCAGTCCCATTCCGTAGGTCTCGGGATTGGCCCGCCCGGTGAAATGCTCCAGGCAGATGAAGACCGCCCCGCGCCCACCGACGACCAGTTCCCCTGCGTTTGCGGCCCCCATGCCCACCATCAGGTACACGTCGGTGGGGCGGTCCACCTGGAGCAGGTCCTCCGACTGGGCGATCGCGTCTTCCACGATGCCTTCGACGTCGGTTGACGCTAGAAGCTCGTGCAGATCGCTCCGGTCGGCGTGGAGCGAGTGGGTGACGATTGCCGAGGCTTGGGGACTGTCGAGATCCAGGACGTAGTTATGCCAGTAAGCGCTCAGGACGGAGCGATGAGCGTTGAGGTAGTCCTGGAAGGCCGCTTCGCGGTCGGCGGTTTGGAGTACTGCGAGGAATTCTGGTATGAGATTGATCAGCACGGAGCAGGAATATCGGAAGTTCGTGCGGAGATGCAAGGGGAAAAATTTCTAGCGCGGCGCCTCGAGAGCCTGTATCCGCTCCTCCACGTGCCGGCGCCGCTCCGCAAAAATGGGATCGGCATGTTGCCAGGCCTCTGCGACGCGGTGAAAACAGGCGAGCGCGCTGTCTCGGTTTCCCGCCGCATCGTAGCCGCGGCCGGCCAGTTCGAAAAGATCAGCCCGTGTCACGTAGGTGTTGGGGCCATCGAACGGCCCTCGCAACGCCGATTCTGCCAGAGCGGCAGCGTCGAGTGGCCGTTTGAGCTGAAGCAGTACCTGGGCGAGCTCGGAGTTGGTTCGAGAGTAGCCATTCACCGGGGAGAAAATGGCGGCACGAAACTCGTCTTCTGCTTCAGTGAACCTACCGCGGGCGGCCAGCAGGAGGCCACGAACATGATGGTGGAGACGCCGATCTCTGCCATAGCCGCTCTGTTGGCCCCAGACCTGGACACTGTCGGCGATCTGGTCCAGCAGCACGGTATCGCCCGCGGTTGCGAGTGCCTCGGCTCGCAACGTCTGAGTCCAGGCCCGGTGCCGGGCCTTCCTCGAAGGAGTTTCTCCCCCACCGGACTTGCTGATCGAGTCGAAGAGCGCAGCCGCTTGCCGATAGCGTCCAAGCTCGAAGTTGACCTGTGCTTCCCAGAGCGCGCTGTACGAGGCGGACCCGGCAGGAAGACGCTCCGGCTCGCCGGCTTCATTCAGGCCATGGGCCCGACGCAGTAGAGCCGCCATCTCCACCGCCTCCCCAAGCCGGCCCTGAATACGGAGGCTGTTGGTGAGCCACTCGAGATTTGCCGCGCGAGTCGCCGGATCCCCTTCCTGGATCTGCTCCCGGAAGTATTGGTCGGCCGTGGCGTAGTCTCCCGAGCGGAGCCGAAGCCACATTCGAAACGGGAGCTGGTCGATGTGAGGGGCAAGTCCCACAACGGTCTGATTGGCCGCGAGGGCTTCCTGAAAGCGTCCGGCGTAGTAGTAGAGCTCTGACAGATTCCCCCAAGCCATGAAAGAAGCGGGTTGAGTCTGGGTCCACTGGCGTGCGACGCGCTCCGCGGCTGGGAAGGAATCGGCGAAAGTGTAGGCGCCAATCATTTCGACTAGGGCGCCGCAGGCCAGGCACCGGGCGGGGGCCTCGTTTGATCTGGGATCGACGCGGAGACTGCTCGAATCCATCTCGATCACCCGACGGAGGGGAACCAGCGCTCCGAGAAAATTGCCGTCCCAGATCAGGGCGTGGCCCAGGAAGAGATAGCCTTCCGGTTCGGTGGGGTAACGGACGGTGAGGGTCTCTGCGATGGCGAGGCGGGAGGGATCGTCGGTCGCATCGGCCCAGCCTCCCTCGATGAGCAGCCGCTCATGATCGGAGGCGTGCTGGGCAAGTCGCACCGCGCGTTCCATCGCGGGGATCATCCGGTCACGATCGGCTCCGTACGATAACGCGAGGTAATAGGCCGCCATCGCAAAGCTGGAATCCTCCTGAAGGGCGGACTCCAAGAGCTCGGTCGCGCCCGGTTTTCCGCTGAAGAGCGCCCGGAGCCCTCGTTCGTACAGCCGGTACGCCGCGAGGGAGGAGGTTGTCGCCTCGGCCAGCGATGAACTGGGCCGCTGTCCTCCCAGATTCGCAACCAGCTCACGAGTGCCGCTTTCCACCAGGGCGAACAGGTCCTTCCCTTCGACGCTGTAGGCCTGCCGGAGATTTCCGCTCTCGATGTCGGTTCTTCTCAAGTCGAGGCGAAGACGTCCACCACCCATATCGAACAGGGTGCCGTCCAGCAGCTCGGTGGCTCCCGCCTCCCGCGCCGCGCGAAAGACCGCTCCCGCGCTGTCCGAGCTGGGCCCGCGCTTTCCCAATAGGTCATACATACGCGCCGTGCTGATGACCTGAAGATCGGGGGAGCGCGCCAGATCGGTTGCCAGCATGTCGGCGAGCGGACGCCCCAGCTCCTGATCGCTCCTGGTGTAGTCGGTGATCAACCCCACGGCTACAACCGGTGGTTTCCGTCGTCCTGGAAAACGGCCAGTCATCAAGGCGAGCAGAATCCCCAGCATGAGCAGCAGCGCAACCATCCCCGCTGCCATGGCGAGGGGTCGAGTGATTCGCCGCTTCGTTGCCGGGGCCGCTGAGGGAGCAACTACCCAATCCGGGCCGGAACGTTGCGCCGGCTCCGGTTCAGGAACCGCTCGATCAGGGGCCGGACGCGGTCGAGCGTACTCGTCGGTGTGGGGTGAAATCGGTTGTCTGAGGGGCGGTGCCGGGGGCGGAGGGGCGTGAGGCTTTGCGACGGGCGCCGGTGGCGTGGAGGCCGGCGGGAGCCCCGGTGTCGTGGTCACTTGGCGCTTGAGCGATGCCGCATAGACCACGACCTCAGGCTCAACGTCCAGATCGAGTTCCTGACGACACAGCGCCTCGAACACTCGATAGTGTTGCAGGGCCGCACTTCGGTCGCCGCTCGCGACCAGCGCCTTCATCAAACCCAGCGCCACCTGCCCATTGTGGGGATCCACCGTCGCGAGCTTCCGCCACCAGACGATGGCGGCGCGGGATTCCCCCCGTGCAGCAGTGGCTGCGGCCAGCTCCTCGAGCGCGCCGGCGTACTGATTCTGAAAGGTGGCTCTTTCGATTTCTACCCAACGCTCGAATTCCGGCGCTTCCGGCACATAGAAGCCGTCCAGGAAGGGTCCGGAATAACACGACACGGCGCGCTCGAGCTGGCCCGCCTCTATGGCTTTTTGAAAGTCAAACCTGTCGCTGGTCATCAGGTCGGGATTCAGGCGGACCTCGTTACTGCCCAGAAAGAGGTCTTCCTCTCCCAAGTCCCGGCGCAAGGCGTATAGCGCCTGGGTCAGTATCCGACGCGCCTTCTCCGGCTCGCTTTCCGGCCACAGAAAACCGAGGATCTTGTCGCGGGTGAGCCCCCGGTCTCCCGCCCCATCCAGCAGAGCAAGCAGGGCAAGCCGCCTCCGCTGAGCCCCCGCCCCCTCGACGGGACCCTGGCCCCGCTCGATGGATAGCCCGCCGAAGACCTTGAGTCGCAGCACGTTACGCGAGTTGATCCGGAGTTGATACCGACGACGACTGGCAGGTGATGGCGCGCCCTAGTGTATCCGTCGTCGCACGGGTGATCAAGCGCCAGAACTGAGACCGGGAGGGTCCGTTGCCGAAGGTTCCACTGACCGAGGTGCTTCGGTGAGGGTAATGGTGGGTCTTGTCACTCTGGCCCTGGGGGCAAACGGGTGTAACCGCGAAGCTCCGGCTCCGGCCACCACGGTCCGGGTGATTCTGGAGGATGGAGCGGGTTCGGGCAGCTACGACGCTGTCTCGCAGGATCCGGCCTGCCTGCCCGGCCTGGTTGGCCCCGGTAGTTGGAGCGTCCAGTTCAGCGATTGGAAAGGTCCGCGGGAAGGACTCCGGAGCCTGCAGCTGGTGATTCCGCAGTCCGCGGATACAGGACAGTTCTACCTCGGCCTCGTGTTTGGCACGCTGAGCGATGGAGTGGTCTACGAGATCGACACGAGGCAGGAGTCGGCAAGCCATGCCGGCTCAGGATCGGTTCAGATCGGAGAAGAAGCAGGTAGAAGCACCCTGACCGTCGTTGGTCAGACCGACAAAGGCACCAAAGTCACTGCTGTTGTTCGCTGCAGATAAACCATGCCGGGCTCTCGGAGCCCCCCAAGGAGAGGATCATGATTCGTAATACCGCCAAGCCTGTGGTCGCGCTTCTGCTCGCCGGATTGGTCGGGTGCGCCAAGTCCGCTGCCGACACGCCGCTGCCGACAGTGACCATCACCGCCCATGAGTTCGTCTACCAGATCCCTGCCGTCATTCCTGCTGGGGTATCTCGAATTCAGATCGTCAACCAGGGTCAGGAACTGCACCATGTGCAGCTGGTGCGTCTGGCCGATGGTCACACTGCAGCCGATTTGGGCAAGGCAATCGAGAGCGGCACCAGGCCGGATTGGGCAATTCC
>DATIOP010000001.1:0-4310 GCA_035472975.1 Gemmatimonadales bacterium | reverse complement strand
TAGCAGAGCCGCAGAGGATTCGACGCCTGGGCGAACGTGGTCGCGGCAACCCGCGCGATGCTTGCGGTGAAGTCGTAGCGCAACGCCAACACGCGGCCGTCGCGATCGATGAACCGGATGAGCCGCTCGCCGACCTCGGGTCCGCCGGCACGGAGAAAGACGTCCTCGTATTCGAAGACGGGTGGAATGAGCTCTTCATAGCCAGCCGCTCCGAAGATTTCGAGGGCCGCGCGCTGAAGACGGCGACGGCTGGCTGCGGCGGGACCACTTCGATCCAGGGCGCCGGGTGGGATCGGCGCCTGGTTCACGTCGTGGTCGCTCCAGCGCCGCGCAGATACCTCACGGTCTTGACCCGGCGACCCTCCATCTCGACGATCTCGAAGACATCGTCTCCCACGGACACCCGATCCCCTGTGCGAGGGAGCCGGCCGAGTTGGCCAAAGAGGTAGCCGCCGAGGGTGGTGTATTCGTTGTCGTCGAGCTCTCGATCATACTCGGCGTTGAACTCGCTGAGCGGCAACGATCCGGACAGCAACGGCGCTCCCTCGGCGGGCGAAGGTTTCCTCTCCTGGCGATCGTATTCGTCGTAGATGTCCCCGACGATCTCCTCCAGCAGGTCCTCCATGGTGACGAGGCCCGCAGTTCCGCCGTACTCGTCGAGCACAATGGCGAGATGAACCTTGAGGCGCTTCATGTCGGCCAGGACGTCCTCGACCTCCCGGGTGCCCGGCACGAACAAGGGCGTCCGCATGATGCCCGCGACCGTCGTGCCGGGGGCCTGGCGGACGGCGGTGAGAATATCCTTCGCGTGGACCACGCCCACGATGTCGTCCAGCGACTCGGCATAGACCGGATAGCGCGACCGCTTGGCTTGAGCCACCTCGTCCGCCGCCTGCTCCACCGTCAACTCGCGGTCCAAGCCGATCATCTGGGTACGAGGAGTCATGACCTCCTGCGCAGTCTTCTCGCTGAACTCGAAGACGCCCTCGAGGAGTCGTGCGTCTTCCTTGCCGAGCGAACCTCCCTCCTGGCTCTGCTCGACCAGGATCCGGATTTCGTCGGGGGAATGGAGCCGTTCGTGTTCCAGTGGCCGCACAATGTGCATCAGCTTTAGCAACCGGTTCGACATCCCATTCAGCAGCCTAATGGGCACCGCCATGGTCCAGTTGAAGGCCATCAGCGGAGGCGTGGTCCACCGAGCGACCTTTTCGGGATAGAGCAAGGCGAACGCTTTGGGCACCAGCTCACCGAGCACGATGTGCAGCATCGAGATCAGGATGAACGCGATGGTCGCGGCTACGGCGTGGGTAGCGACAATCTGGGCTCGATCGGGAAGCCAGGTCATGGCGCGACTGATGAGTCCAGCGAGCGCCGGTTCGCCCACCCAGCCCAAGCCGAGCGAGGTGAGAGTGATCCCCAATTGGGTAGCGGAGATGTAGCGGTTCAGCGATGTTTTGACGCGCTGCGCCAATGCCGCCCGTTGATCGCCAGCCTGGATCATTTCCTCAAGCTTGGTCTTGCGCGAGCCTACCAGCGCGAACTCGGCGGCCACGAAGAACGCGTTAAGGGCAACCAGAATGACGACCGCGGCAAGGCCGGTCAGTGCCGTACTCCACGACGTTTCCATGGCGGGAAGACTAGCGCCGAATTCTCCCACTCGCGAGGGAGGCAGATGATTCGTCAAATCGCGGTTCCGCCGCTCGACAGCCTCACGCCGTATCTCCCGAAACCATCACAAGTTGACGGGGAGACCCGGGAGCAGGTGCGTAGGATCCTGGCGGACGTCGCCGAGCGGGGAGACGCCGGTGTCCGGGAATGGGTCTCGAAACTCGACGGAATGGATCTCGCGCCGTCCGACTGGGAAATTCCCCGCGAGGAATGGGACAACGCGCTGGACCGGATCGATCTCGAGCTACGGGAGGCGCTGGAGACGGCGGTCGATCGGGTAGGAATCTTTCACAAGAGGCAGCGCGACATCGGCTTTACCCTGCTGCAGGAAGATGGCAGCCTGCTCGGCATGCGGGTCAATCCGCTGGATCGGGTCGGGGTCTACGTGCCGGGAGGGAAGGCGGCGTATCCCTCGACGGTCATCATGAACGTGGTACCAGCATCGGTCGCTGGAGTCGAAGAGATCATCGCGGTGACGCCTCCTGGGGGCATCACCGATGCTGTGCTGGCGGCCTGCTCTCTGGCCGGAGTGACACGGCTCTTCCGCATCGGTGGGGCTCAGGCGATCGCGGCGCTGGCATTCGGAACTCGCACGATTCCGCGGGTAGACAAGGTCGTTGGACCGGGCAACAAGTGGGTGACCGAAGCCAAGCGTCAAATCACCGGACTGGTCGGTGTCGACATGATGGCAGGACCGACCGAAGTGCTGATCATTGCCGACTCCACGGCCAATGTTGCTCAGGTCGCGGCAGACATGGTGGCGCAGGCGGAACATGATGAGGAGGCGACCGCCTGGTGCGTGACCACCGATCACCAGCTGGCGGACAATCTGCCGGCGGCGCTCGAAGCCTGTCTGGCTCGAAACCCGCGAGCCAAGATCGCCGGAGAGTCCTTGCGTCGGCACGGACTCGTGATCTGGGTCCCTTCAATGAGTGACGCAATCGAAGTGGCGAATCTGCGCGCGGCCGAGCACGTGCAGATCATCGCCCGCGACGCGGAAGGAATCGCGCAGGATGTGCGGCACGCCGGAGCGATCTTCCTGGGCGAGGATACGCCCGAACCAGTGGGGGATTATCTCGCCGGCCCGAGTCACGTGCTACCCACGGGAGGGAGCGCGCGGTATGCGTCCCCGCTTGGCGTGTACGATTTCGTGAAGCGGACCAGCATGATCTACTACACGAAGAGCCGGCTCAACGCCGATGCTTCACGGATTATGGTGCTGGCGCGGGCAGAGGGATTGTTCGGGCATGCGGAGGCGGTGCGGATTCGGGTGGAGGGGCAGGCTTAGGCGGCTAGACGGTTAGACGGTTCGTGGGTGCGGTGCATCGGGAACGCTTCGGCAACCTCGGAGGTATTCAGACAACCTTCGAACCGTCGAACCGTCGAACCGACGAACCGTCTAGCCGTCTAGCCGTCTATCCGTCCGACCACCATGCTTTTCGATTCAGACTAACTTTCACCAATGGTCCCCCGCACCGACTGCTCCCACCTGCAGGCCGAAAACCTCGCAATCCGGCCCCCGATCGACCGGCTATGGACCGTCCTGTTACTCACCGGCGGCTTCATGGTCGTCGAGGCAGTTGGCGGATATCTAAGCGGTTCCCTGGCTCTGCTGGCCGATGCCGGACACATGCTGACCGACGTCGGGGCGCTGGGCCTCACCCTCTTCACCGCCCGCATGGCGCGCCGTCCCCCAACCGACAACAAGACCTACGGCTACCTGCGGCTCGAAATCCTGGCGGCGCTGGTCAATGGCGCGCTCCTCTTCGTGATCGCGGGACTGATCGTTCTGGAAGCAATCCACCGGGTGAGGAACCCGGCGCCGATCCAGGGCGGAATGTTCCTGGCGGTGGCGGCCGCGGGCCTCCTGGTGAATGCCGTGGGTCTCAGCCTGCTGCACCGCGACCGAGAGCATCATCTCAATACCCGAGGCGCCTATCTCCACATCCTGGGAGACCTGCTGGGCTCGGTGGGCGCCTTGATCGCTGCGGTCGTCGTGCTGACAACCGGCTGGACGCTGGCCGACCCGATCATCTCCGTCGTCATTGCGGTGCTGATCCTGGGCGGGGCCTGGCGACTGGTCCGCGAGAGCACGGACATTCTGCTCGAAGCGGTCCCGGGCCACGTCTCGATGCCGGAAGTCCAGCGGCGCATGCTGGCGGTCCCCGGCGTCTCCGCGGTCCACGACCTTCACGTGTGGACGGTCACGAGCGGTATCGTGGCCATGAGCGGACATGCGGTGGTGCCCGAACTCGCCGATCATCCCGACGTCTTGAGCCGGATTCGAGAGGCGATGGGTGATCTGGGAATAGGGCATGTGACTGTACAGTTGGAGATGCGTGGAAGGTGTAGAGAGGCGGACGGGGCGGGGGAGTCGGGCGGGGCGAACAAGGCGGACGGGACGGACAGGGTGGTCAAGGCGGACGAGGCTCTTCGGGTTCGTTGAGAGATTTCAATAGCAGCCAAGTCAGCTTGCTCGCGCTGTCCCGTTGGCTCTCCAGACGTTTCCAGTCTTTTTCTTCGAGTATCTTCAGTTCGTAGGCGAATCGAAGCAGGTATCCCACCTCCGCCAAGCTCCCCAGGCTGATCCCAACGAAGCGACGAAACTCCCGGCTACCCAGGCGGGCACGACCTTCGACGAT